>CAIWKU010000403.1 GCA_903913355.1 uncultured Bacteroidota bacterium
CCTAATATCGATACCAGACCTTTGATTGGTCCGCATGGATTAACTTTTTCCGATGGCAAACTCTGGTTCTCTGCCGAAGGAACAAAATCTGTTGGCCGGTATGACCCTAAAATCAACAAAGTAGACTGGAGCATGGGAACAGGCCAGGAAAGAACGCATATGGTTTTTGTAACACCCGATGCAAAAAAGATATATGCCACGAATGTAAATGCCGGTACGGTAAGTATATTAGAATATACACAGATGGCACCCGGTCCAGGTGGTCCGATGGGGGGGCCGCCACCTCCACCCGGTGGCCAGCCACGAAAAGAATGGATACATACGGTTATTCCCGTTTCAAAAGGCTCGGAAGGTTTTGATGTAACGCCCGATGGTTTGGAATTATGGACAGCAGCGGCCGATGATGGAACGATTGCTATCATTGATTTGAAAAGCCGCCGCGTTTCCACTACCCTTGATGCGAAAGTAAACGGCGCTAACCGATTAAAATTTACACCTGATGGAAAGCTTGTATTGGTGTCCAGTTTAAGAACCGGCGATCTTTTTGTGTTTGATGCTGTTTCACATAAGCTCCTGAAGAAAATCAGTACAGGCCATGGTGGCGCAGGGATCTTAATTACTGATGATGGGTCAAAAGCATTTATTGGATGTACACCGGATAATTATATAGCCGTGGTTGACCTGAAAAAAATGGAACTGATTGCACATATTGATATTGGAGGCGGACCGGATGGTTTGGCCTGGGCGATACGATAAAAGACAAATAATTTCTACGATTTGTGGTAGCGCTTATTTGTCTTTTCATAAATAGTCAGGATAGTGAATTAAAGCCCTACTCCATATTGATCTATCAGGTAAATAATGGCGGCCATATTCACTGCCCCTAGGTGCAGTTCCCTTTTATTTACATTTTCAAAGACATCTGTTTTTGCATGGTGCAGGTCAAAGTAGCGTTGGCTATCCACCAGCAAACTGGAAAGGATTACATTTTTATCTGCGGTTGGCAGGGGTTCTATATCTGCTCCGCCCCCGCCACTGATTATTTCGCCACCATAAGGTTTTAATAATGGGTTCCAGCGCTGAAACTTCTTTAATAACTCTACACTACAGCCAATACCAATCGCCCTTGGCGTAAAGCCTCCGTCATCACTTTCTATGGCAAAAATCATTTTCTCATTATGTTGTTTTGCCAGTTCAGCATATTTCAGTCCACCCTTGCCTCCGTTTTCTTCATTGGCAAATAATACAAAACGGATGGTGTGTTTGGGATGATAGTTGAGTGCTTTTAAAGTTCTAAGCACTTCCATGGTATGTACCACACCTGTTCCATCATCATGTGCTCCTTCATTTACATCCCAGCTATCCAGGTGCCCACCAAGTGTAATGATTTCATTTGGAAATTCGGAGCCGGTTAATTCAGCCACAACATTATTTTCATCCGCATCGGGTAAAAAATATCCATACGTCTGCATTTGTACACGAACCCTTCCTTTTCTCGCTTGCGCATATAAAGCCTTTGCATCAGCAGGCCCCAGGGCAATTGCCGGGATTTTAGGAAAGGAATCATTGTATTCCATCACACCAGTCTGTGGCTCATTATCAGGTGCAGTACTCAGGGAATGAATCATAACGCCAATGGCTCCATATTTGGCAGCCCTGCTTGGACCATCGGAACGGAACGCATAGGCATTTTCATATGCCGTTCCGGTGATAATAATCTTTGGATCGAGTATACTATGGAAATAAACGATTTTACCTTTTACTTCTGCTTTTCTTTTCTCCAACTCATCAAAATCGGCTATTGCCAGCACTTCACCGGATATCATTCCCTTGCTGGCCAGCGAATTTCCCAGGGCCATGACAGCTAAATTTTTATGAGTTGCTTTCCCATTTATTTCGATAATAGCAGCCAGGTCTTTTCCGCCTCTTTTCCAATTGGGCGTTTTACAGGCTTGAAAGAAAACTTTATCAGCACCTATGGCTTCCATACTCTTCTTACCCCAGATAGCCGCTTTTTGTTGTGCGGGAGAACCTGCTAAACGCCCCCCAATATTCTTGGTCAGCTCCCTCAATAAATCATAGGCTTTGCCATTTACCATGATCTCATCTGCCATTTTTTTGATCATCGTACTGTCACTATTCGTTTGCGCAGTAGCTATAAATGGTAAAAACAAAAACAAAATCGATTTGATTCGCATAATTGGGGTTTATTATTCAGATAGTGCTGAAATATACTAAAACTTAGCGGGAGATATATTTATACATAAATGATCTGGCAGTATACAGTCATAGTTAGATTGGAGCATACAGCAGGCAATATGAATAAATGAAAATTAGTCTTCTGATTCAGTATGCTTTTTGAAATTATCCATGATTGCCTGCCAGCCTGCTGATTGCATTTCTGGAGGATTGATCTCCTCCGGGTCAAATACTTGTTTTACAAGGGTGGTATCGTTTTCAGCAATAAAACTAATTGCTACTTTTCGCCCATCGCCTAAAGAATAGTTGATCGATTTATACAAATCAATCTGATCGTATATACCCCAAAAATCAAAACTAAAAGAGCCATCTTTTGCGGCCATCGTATAACTAAACTTACCACCCACAGTTAAGTTATTTTCTGCTACGGGGCAGTGCCAATCATTATTTGCAAAATTCCATTGGGTTATATGATCTGGCTCGGTCCAGCATTGCCACACTTTGCTAACTGGTGCATGTATGACTGATTGAACAGTAATAGGTTCCATTTTATTATTCAGTATTTATGATTCAATATTTATTATTCTTTGGGTAATGGCAGCTTTTGCTGACGCAAAAAACTTAACCGGTCAAAATAGCCTCTTTGAAAAACGATCAGGTTATTATCGAATTGAAAAAAACCACAACCTCTTAATCCTAGTGGATCTTTCCATTCGAGAATGCCCCAATTACCTTCTTCAAAGATATTTTCAATAATACAAACCATGGTAGCTGAAGCGAATTCGGAAGAAAACATTTTCTCAATCTGGTCTCTGCCAACCACAGGGTCTGTATATACCTGATGGTTTATTGCATTTGAATCATACAATGCTGCGATTTTTTTAGCATCTGTGCTATTAAATGCATCCACCCATTGTAAAATGAGTTCTCTTGGTTTCATAAAAAATAAACTACGTTATTGGAGGCAATTATACCTTTTATAAGGGGCATTTTACTAAGGTCATTCTTGGCAAGAAGGGATCTTAGAATAAGAAAGAGTGACCTTTGTAGGATCACTCTATCTCAATAAAGATAATTATTCGGCAGTGGTAGGATCAATAATTGTTTTTACTTCACTTACTGAATTTGCAGGAAAGCCGCCTTGTTTTGCATGCTCCCGAACCATTGCTTCATTGGGTGCGATATAGACGCAATAAATTTTATCTCCCGTTACATAACTTTGTAACCATTGTATTTGGGGCCCCAGATTACTGAGCACGCCACAGGAGGTTTGAGAAATCCCTTTTAGTTGTTCAGGACTAAGGTTTCCGGCACCCGGAATTTCTCTTTCAATTACATACTTAGGCATAGCTATTGTTTTTGGTTTAGGTAAATATTTAAAAATGATTTTAGAAACCCCGAATGGTATACTAATCTCTATTAACAAAATGCCTTCTTATTTGCTCTGAAAATAGGTACCAGTGCAACCGTTAGCAGAAAGTAAAATACAAATTAAAACCGAAAATTTGTTGCTCGCCCTTTGAGAATAAACATATTCTATTAAGATTTAGTGTAGATATACGTGCATAATTTATTTAATCTCCTCATTATCACCTATATATGCCTTTGAACAAAAATTTAAATAAAATAACCTTGACAACAATCATTTAATGAGTAAATTTCCAACTCATTTTACTTCAAAATAGTCAACATGAGTATACAATCTACCGAGGCAGAAAAGAATAGCATGATTATTACAATGCTGATCAACTCCTGGGAAATGCAGAATAAGCGTTTGGGAGAGTTGATAACCAAATTATCGGATGAGGAATTATTGTCTGAAACTTCTCCCGGGAAAAATACCGGTGTTTATCTATTGGGGCATATTGTAGCTGCCAGTGATGGTATGTTTACCATTATGGGTTTACAGGATAAAATGTATCCTGCATTAGAAGATATATTTTTAAGGACTCCGGATAAATCAGGAAAAACCTTTCCTGCTATCAATACATTAAAAGAAAACTATCATGCCGTTACCAATAGTTTAAACACTTATTTTAAAAAGATGAGTGTTGCAGAATGGCTAAGTAAACATAATTCCGTATCGGCCGAAGATTTTGCGAAAGAACCACATCGGAATAAATTGAATATATTAATCAGCAGAACGAATCACCTGGCTAGTCATTTGGGCCAAATGTTATATCTCGAGAAAAAATAAAAGAATATTATTTTTTACTAATCCGGACATTTTCAAAATTCAGGTTTTTAACATGTGTAGTATCGACCTCATTTTTTGCGATGATACTCATATTGCTAAAGTAGATATCGTGTACCGGCATATAAGGTAATCCGGTGATACGAATACCGGTATTGGCCCCTTCACAAAAGATATTGCTTATGTGAATATTCGTAAACTCAGGTATCTTATCTGTAGCCGTAGTTTTCACATCTTTTGCTTCTTTTCCCGCAGGTACATTTTCGTAATAGGCATTAAAGAGAATGGCTTCTTTCACAATATTTTTCATCACAATATTGTCTATGTAAATATTTTCTACCAATCCACCTCTTCCTGAATTACTTTTCATATTGATGCCTACATCGGTGCCGTCATAGATACAATCTTTCACGTAAATATTTCTCATCCCTCCGTCGGTATTACTGCCTACTGAAAAGCCTCCATGTGCTTTGAATACTTTACAGGCCAGGATCAGTATATTTTCCAATTGCGGTCCATTATTGTTTTTACCACTGCTTTTCATACAAATTCCATCATCGCCCGCATTTACACTACAATCATATAGGATCACATTTTTTGAAGCGCTGATATCTATCCCGTCCCCGTTTTGTGCCCACCATTCATTGAACACTGTTACCTTATGCATGTACAGGTTGGTACAATTATTAGGGTAAAACATAAACATAGGCGAGTTCTTTAGAGTAATCGAATCGAGGAATACATTTTTACAATCATAGAAATATACCATATGCGGTCGCAGATAATCCCTTGCCTTCACATATTCTGAAGAATCTGGTTTCTTATCTGTAAACCTTGCCAGATATTCTTCCCCATTCATCGCTTCATAGCTGGGCCACCATATTTTTCCATCTTTACTAATTACACCGGTGCGGGTAAATTCATCCCATTGTGCGGGAGTTGTTTTCACTTTTTTTACAGGGCGCCAGCTATCTCCTGCCCCATCAATACTACCTGAACCAGTGATAGCGATATTTTCGGAATGAATTGAATAGATAGGGAAGGCTGTGGTTAATGTTCTTACGCCCTTGCCGGCATTTATCATGGGATATTGTGTATGGTCTCTGGTAAAAAGGATAATCGCTCCTTTTTCTACATGCAAATCAACATTGCTTTTTATTTCGATCGGTCCCGTTAGCCAGACACCGTTTGTTACCACTACATGACCCCCGCCATGCTGGTTACAGGCTTCTATCGCTTTTTTAAAAGCTTCGGTATTCAGGCTAACCCCATCATTTTTTCCACCAAAATCTGTCAGGTAATAATATTGATTATTGAATTTAGGCAGTTCAGTCTTTGGCATAGGAAAAGGTAAGTTGCTCAGGTACTCTTGCAATGATTTTTTTTGACTGAAAACAGCGCCTGCCAATAATAAGAGGATGCTACAAAAGAAGAATTTACCCGCTTTCATTAATTAAGGATTTATATACAGATTAATCAGAAATTGTTTCCTCTAAATTAGCTAGTTCTGAATAGATAGCTGACCGATTAGTCAGTTATTTTATAAACGAATATTTGAAATTTATTTGTAATAAGTGAAGCAGGTAAATGTGCTGCTCTTGATTTATTGGGAGATGAAGTAGAAAGGAGCTTGTGTTCTTACAAGGGATCACGAATAATTTTTTCTGCTCTGGCCAATGCCGCTTCAAAATTGGTGGTAACATTTGCTTTCCCGATTGAAAACAATAAACGGGCATCCTGTAATTGCTTCAATACCTGTGTGCTGTTTACTTCAGACAAGATAATTTTTGTGCCCTGGCGTTTCGACTCCTTGTACACTTCTTCAATGGTTTTGATACCGGTAGCATCGATAATAGGTACTCGGCGCATTCTGATGATGAGGATCTTTGGCGGTTTCTCAATAAACCGCATGGCTTCTTTAAACTTATGGGCAGCACCAAAAAATAATGGCCCGGTTATTTCAAAAACCTCTACACCAGCGGGTATCGCAAAATTGCCAATGGCTTCAGCATCTTTACCGGACCCGGTTTCTGCAAGTTCATTTTGAAATATACTCACATCTGAATATTGTATCATTTTCCGCATAAACAGAAACGCCGCCAATACCATACCTATTTCAATGGCAACAGTAAGGTCTATAATAACCGTCAGGAAAAAAGTAGTCAGCAAAACAGCCATATCACTTTTGTTACCTTTCAAAACAAACAGGAAACTTTCCCATTCGCTCATATTATAAGCTACCACCACCAGTATGCCTGCCAGCGTTCCCATCGGTATTAAGGCCGCCCATTTACCAACAAATAACATGATTAATAATAAGGTTATAGCATGCACCATTCCGGCAATCGGTGTACGACCGCCGTTTTTTACATTGGTTGCTGTTCGGGCAATAGCGCCGGTTGCCGGAATGCCTCCAAAAATTGAGGAGAAAATATTGGCAGTGCCCTGTGCCACGAGCTCCATATTCGATTTATGGTTGCCTCCAATCATTCCATCTGAAACCACAGCGGATAGTAAGGACTCGATACCACCCAATAATGCAATGGTAAACGCGGGCTGGATTAATTTTTTTATTGTAGCAAAGTCTATATGTGGTATTACCGGACTTGGCAATGAGGAGGGGATGGCACCAAACCTGCTGCCAATGGTCTCTACGGGTAAATGGAATAATTGCATGGCAGCGGTGGTTACCAGAA
>CAIWKU010000404.1 GCA_903913355.1 uncultured Bacteroidota bacterium
CGTGTGCTCTTCCGATCTGTGCATTCAGTTTTGGAAAAATATCAATCGGTATTGTACGGATAGGTACTATGGAGAACAATAACAAGCCCGTAAATAGCACCAATATAGTGATAGGCCGTTTTAATGCCGCTCTTATCATGCGAATTATTTTATTGTCTGTATAAATTGAATGAGGTTACCGGTTGCAACTGCTTTATCCAATTGTGCCAGGTACCAATCGTTGAGGGTTTCTATATAATCGGTTTGTGAACGATACAAAACAAATGATGCATTGGTCAGGTCTATCAAGGAAATGATTCCTGCTTTATATTGCGCCAATTTTTGTTGATAAGTATCCTCCGCTGATTTTAGCTGAACAGGTAACTCAGCGAGGTTAGCTTTAGTGGTCAACAAAACATTATCTGCCTGTAGGGAAGCAGTACTTAATGCCAGCCGCTCCTGTTGCAGTTCAAAATCACTTGCTTCGGTTTCAAAATGGTTAATGGTTAATTTGTCCTTTCTGTAGATACCGTTGAACAGGTTATATGTAAGCGCAATTCCCACAGCGTAATTGAGTCTTTGATAACCTAACCCGGTTCCCAATGACTTATAATCATCATTGTATTGAATACTGGACCCTCTTGCCCAGGTGCTGGCTGCTAACAGAATCTTTGGCTGGTAAGTTTTTCTGATCAGGTTATTATTGGAAAGAAAGATATCTTTCTTTCTGAGATAATACTCAATCAATGGGTTTCCAGTAGTATCAGGTATTCTATTTATTTGCAGTGGTAACTGGTTATCAAAGCTGCTGGCGAGATGATCAATTACTAATTGAGAAGCAGGCACACCTGTATAATAAGCCAATTGCTCCTTGATCTGGTTAAGGTTCCCTAATGTTTGATTATAGGTGATCCTTGCCTTGGATAATTCTGCTTTTGCCAGGGAAGAATCTGAGCCAGCCCTTAAACCACTTAGTGTCAGCGCTTTTATCACCGTAAAAATGCTATCGTACCGTTTCTCATTTTGCTTATCTGTCTCCAGTCTGTAACTTGTTTTCAAAGCGGTGAAATATAATTTCGACACCTGCAATTGTATCAGGTATTTTTCTCTCTCGAGGTCCGATTTTTGCAAGCCTACCACCGCTTCTGCTGTTTTTATTTTGGCTGTATTCAACCCAAAATTCACTAACTCATATTCACCATATAAAACACCCAAATTGCCTCCAACCAGTTGCATATTACCGGAAGCCCTTACACCGCCGGAAGTAGATGGGTTAATCCCAATTGGCAATAAAGTTCCTGCCAAAGAATTATCTGTTCCGATATTCAACTGGTCACTAAGGTTCAATTGAGGTAGAAAAGAGTGTCTGATATCTGTAACAGATGCTTTTGCACTATTTATCAATGCCTGTTTTTGCTTTAGTACGGGCAGGTAATTTTCTGAAGCGGTAATTAATTTTTGCAGATTATAGTGTGTTTGCGCTAACAGGCCGAATGCTGGCAATACCAGGCATATATATAACAACATATAACCCTTCCTTTTTTGGAAAGTAATCATAGAAAAATATTTAAATGGGAAAATAGACGGTTCGCTAAGAAAGCACCGGTGGGCCTCGCAAGGAATGGGTATATTTCAGACCAACCAATTCGGTATCATTGGCAAAAACCCTTATCTGCAAAGGCAGATCATATACAGCAGGTTCTGCAACTGATTCAACAATAGGAAAATCAAGTACAGAGGCTTGAAATTTTTTATTAAACCTTATTTTTAATTTAAAATGAAGAGCATTACTGATTTTCTTCTCAGCAGCAGCTATATGGGAAGCAGGGTGAACGGGTCCCTGAAATGCACTGGTATATACTTCCGCATATCCCGCGCGGGTATCCCATTTGGTGTTATCAAAATAGAAGAAAAGTTGAATCAGAAAAAACAATACGTATACCAGCAAGAGAGGCATACGTAGCAGCCAAAACGAATAAATTCCTTGCTGAAAATTTTTTCTGAACATTACTATTTTTACTTAAGTACTAAAGAAATCTTTGTACCCTCAGTAAATTTACAGTTAATCCCGTAAAAAAATATCAATTTATATATCCAATGATTATTAATTGACATATTCACAGTTTTTCACATATTGTTAGTAAACAAAATATACAACCATTCAGTCTGAATAGTAAATTAGGATAACTAAACAGATCGGTATGAAAACCTTATCACAGACATGGTTTGCAGATGGGTATATTGATTTTGAATTGAAGAAATACACCCTTCTCGCCTATTTACAGGAAATCAACAAGTATTTCAGCCAAAATAAGCTCTATCCCCAGTTAGCTGACCTTATCTTTCATTATAATAACCTGGTGGCATTCAAAGAGAATAAAAGATTTTTACAGGAACAATTCCCCAAGAAATTTACCGGCATCCAGATAGAGAAGCTTCAGCTGTTATATGAATCAATGATTGAAGATGATGACCTGATGAAAGAGCTGGAAGAAATCATTAATTACTCTGCCAATACACTTAAAAGAGCCATTACTTCAGGTTCTGAGATCTATGAATTTGTTGAGACCAAATTAAAAATTGAACCCATTGGCATTATGCCACTTGATCACAATGAAGGCTATTTCTTATTATGTGAAGGAAGTTGCCGAAATACCTGGGTTTACCAATACCGTCTCAGTATTTTCGAAAAGCATGATGAAAAATACCGTAGCATCAAAACAGAATTTATTGATGTATGGCAGCGAAATTTTGTCAACTCCTACCACAATATCAAAGCCCAACTCATCAAAAATCGCTCCGACCTACCCAACCCGGCCGTATATGCAGTAGAAACAGAACTCAATATCCCCATGGAAGAAACACTATTGCCAATTGCGAAGAGAAGTTTGGTCAGGTATATTTCAGGGAATCAAGCTTGAGGGTTGGGGTTGGCTGTTGGCAATTAGCTATTGGCTATTGGCTTTTGGCTTTTGGCTTTTGGCTTTTGGCTTTTGGTGGAACGATTTTCCTGATAATATAATTATGCCTGACTTACATCATCTCAATATGGCTTTAACTAAAGTGCTAATAGCCAAAGGCAAAAAGCCAAAAACCACTAACTAAATTCTTTCTCACTCATCAGATATGCTTTAATGAACCCATCCAGTTCCCCATCCATAACCGGACCTACATTGCCTACCTCGTAATCGGTTCGGTGGTCTTTTATCATTTTATAGGGATGGAAAACATAGCTACGGATCTGGCTGCCCCATTCGATTTTCTTTTTGTTGGCGTTGCTGGCATTCAGGGTTTCCTGGCGTTTGCGAAGTTCTTCTTCGTATAAACGGCTTTTCAGCATTTTCAGGGCCAGTTCGCGGTTCTCGCCTTGGGTGCGGGCTTGCTGGCATTCCACAATAAAACCACTGGGTATATGTTTTAATCGAACCGCTGTTTCTACTTTGTTTACGTTCTGTCCGCCACTACCCCCACTTCTATAAAACGCCCATTCCAGATCACTGGGGTTTACATTGATTTCAATACTATCATCAATCAGGGGGTATACATATACCGAAGCAAAAGAGGTATGTCTTCTGGCATTGCTATCAAATGGCGAAATACGTACCAACCGATGAACACCACTCTCTGCTTTTAAAAAACCATAGGCAAAATCACCATCAAATTGTATCGTGGCACTTTTGATACCTGCACCATCTCCTTCCTGATAATCAATTTCAGTTACTTTCCAGCCCTGCTTTTCGCCATACATCCGATACATCCGCAATAACATTTCAGCCCAATCCTGGCTTTCTGTTCCACCGGCTCCCGGGTTGATCTGTAATACTGCGGGTAACTCGTCCTCGGGTTTATTCAGCGTGCTTTTAAATTCAGCGTCTTCTATCTGCTGCAGGGCATTTGTATATGCCTCTTTTACTTCTTCTTCTGTTGCATCACCCGCTTTCCAGAAATCAAATAATATGGCAAAATCTTCCACAGCGGTATCGAGCTGCTTATACAATTTAAGCCAGTATTCGTTCACCTTAATTTCTTTCATGATAGCCGTGGCACGGGAATTATCATCCCAAAAACCCGGCGAAAGAGAGAGCTGACGATCCGTTTCTACTTTATATGTTCGGTTCTCAACGTCAAAGAAACCTCCTCAGGACAACCACCCGGTCCCTCATAATCTTAATTTGTTCTTGTGTCATGGGGCAAAAATAGGAAAACGGGAGAAGTTTAGGGGGGAATGTTTGGGGTTTGGAGTTTGGGGTTTGGAGTTTGGAGTTTGGAGTTTGGGGTTTGGAGTTTGGGGTTTGGAGTTTGGGGTTTGGGGTTTGCAGTTAATTAACTATCAATAACTATCAACAATA
>CAIWKU010000405.1 GCA_903913355.1 uncultured Bacteroidota bacterium
ATCACCAACAACTCAATATCACCAACAACTCAATATCACCAACAACCCAATATCACCAACAACCCAATATCACCAACAACCCAATATCACCAACAACCCAATACCACCAACAACCCAATAATCAGGTACTAATACCCTTGACTTTCCAATTATTGATGTATAGGTTGCTATATGAACAAAACAACCCATCCCGCCTGTTTTTTTACAGCAACCAATCTTAATTGGTTGCCTTTATTAAAACCAGATTCACATAAAGATATCATACTTACCAGCTTATCTTTTTTACAAAGAGATGAGCGTATTACATTGTATGCATTTGTCATTATGCCTAATCATATACACTTAATATGGCAGCCCTATGGGGAACATTTGCCAAAAAAGATCCAGCATAGCTTCCTGAAATATACTGCCCAGCAAATTAAATTCGAGTTGTTGAAAAACAATCCTGCTGAATTGGAATCATGTAAGGTAGATGCCGCAGACAGAGAATACCAGTTATGGGAAAGAAATCCGTTAAGTATAGAACTGTATCAGGAAAAGGTCTTTTTACAAAAACTGAATTATTTACATCGGAACCCTGTTAAAGCAGGGCTTTGTAAGTATCCTGAAGAGTACAGATATTCATCCGCCAGGTTTTATGAAACAGGTGTAGATGATTGGGGCATACTGAATCATTATAAGGGATGAGGTTTTGTTGTTGGTGATAACACCAACAATGGCGAAAGAGTACAGATATTCATCCGCCAGGTTTTATGAAACAGGTGTAGATGATTGGGGGATACTGAATCATTATAGGGGATGATGTTTTGTTGTTGGTGATAACACCAACAATGGCGAAGTACCAACCCCACCACAAAACTCAGTTATCCAGCTTCTCAAACACAGAATTATTACTCACAAATTCCGGAACCAGCTCCTTCATCTTAGCCACCAATAACATTTCATTCACCCCATTCTTCGCCAATGAGATCAGGGTATCAAATGACTGAAGAATATTCTCTGAGTCTGGTTTTACCGAACTGGCAATCATAATCTTTTCATGATGGGTGGCTAATAAATTTTCCGACCCCGTCCAGAGTTCCTCATATAATTTTTCTCCGGGTCGTAACCCGGTAAACCGGATCTCAATATCTTTTCCGGGAATCAATCCATATAAGCGGATCATTTTATTGGCCAAGTCAACAATGGATACCGATTTACCCATATCAAACACAAAGATCTCACCACCCTTACCCATAGAACCCGCTTCCAATACTAATTGGCAGGCTTCAGGGATGGTCATAAAAAAACGGGTGATCTCAGGATGTGTAATAGTAACCGGTCCTCCCTTTTCAATCTGGTCCTTAAAAATACCTACTACCGAACCATTTGTACCCAATACGTTGCCGAAGCGAGTAATAATAAAACGGGTAGAAAAATCTGCCTGGTTTGCAAAACTAATATGGTGCAGGTATTGTATATATACTTCTGCCAGCCGCTTGGAAGAACCCATAATATTAGTAGGATTAACCGCTTTATCAGTAGAAACAAATACAAATCTTTTTACTGTATACTGCAAAGAAAGGTCAGCCAGAATTTTTGTTCCCATGGTGTTATTCATCACTGCCTCAGCAGCTGAAATTTCCATCATAGGAACATGTTTATAGGCTGCGGCATGATATACATATTCCGGTTGATATCTTTTAAAAAGCTCTTTCATGCGTACCTCATTGGTAATATCACATAAAAATGAAATAAGGCGGGTAGGTGTTTTAATATGTGCCAGATCCAGCTCCAACTGATGTAGGGGCGTTTCTGCCTGGTCGCACAAAACAATCAACTGCGGCTGGTATCGCAGTAATTGTTTTACAATTTCGCTTCCAATAGAACCGGCCGCCCCTGTTACCAGAATTCGCCTGCCCTTTAACTGGCTCCCCAATTCCTCATTACTTAATTGAATGGCATCCCTTTCTAAAAGATTTTCAATTTCGATCGTGCGTAATTGCCGGCTGGAAAATTGTCCGTTGATCCATGTATCTATTGGCGGTACATTCAGTACTGTAATATTATTATCCAAACAAAAATCAACTACTTCATTCCTTTTAGCAGCCGTAACTGTTAAATCAGCTATAATGATCTCATCTACTTTACTGGCCGTGCAAATCTCTTCAAGATCCTTACTATGATATATTCTAACCCCATCTACCACTTTACCTCCTTTACGAAAATCGTCATCTATAAAAGCGGCAACATTTACATTTGAACTATAATCGTGCTCCAGCACCCTTTTGGTAGCAAACCCTGCATCGCCCGCTCCATAAATAACTACATTCTTTCTGTCGAGTTTATGGTATTGTAGGTACGAAAAAAATATTTTTACCAATAACCGATATCCTACCAAGAAAAGTATGGTAAACAATAAGTTGATAATAAGTATAACCGCCGAAAAATAGATCGGGTGACTTAACCTGTTTCTTAATAACGTACCAAATAAACTAAGAATAAAGAGCAATGCCGTACCTGCTACTACCGAATAGCCTACTTTAAGCGCATCCTGGAATCCGGTATATCTTATAATACCATCATAGGTTTTGAATGCTACGAAAACAAGCGCCTGTACAAACAGCAGAATAAGAATATTGCCACTTAAAGTGTGCAAATCAATACCCTGGAAAGACAGGTTATTCTTTACAAAATGAGCAAAAATAAACGCAAAATAACAGCCCAGCAGGTCTATTAAAAAAACTACCCATCGGGGTATTATATTCAGATTTTTAAACATAGCGAACGCTTTTAATAAAGCAAATAAAGTAACCTGTTTTTATCAATTGTTTACCTGATCTTTCACAAGATCGATTTTTAATAATAATTCTTTCAGCTCGTTATCTGAAAGACGATAAGTATTATGTGATTGATATCCTTCATTTTCCGCAGCAACCGGTTGCTGTCTACTGCTTTTTGCCATATAGCTTAGATCTCCTGGGTTCGGTTTAATGCGAAAATAATTTCCCAGGTCCTCTGCATTTGCCATTTCTTCTTTGGTTACCAGTGTTTCATGCAGTTTGTCGCCATCTCTTTTACCAATATAAACGATCTGATTACCCGCTTGAAACATAGATTGCAATACCCCTGCCAACTGGCCAATAGTGGCCGCCGGCGCTTTCTGCACAAAAATATCTCCGGCAGTTCCGTGTTCAAAGGCAAACAATACCAATTCAACCGCATCTTCCAGAGTCATCATAAACCTTGTCATAGCCGGATCGGTTATGGTAAGATCTTTCCCTTGTTTGATTTGCGATATAAACAGCGGTATTACAGACCCCCGGCTGGCCATTACGTTGCCATAACGCGTACAGGTGATTATGGTATCCTGGCTGGTACGAGACCTGGCCACAATTACCTTTTCCATCAGGGCTTTCGACATGCCCATTGCGCTGATCGGGTACACACTTTTGTCGGTGCTCAGGCAGATAACTTTTTTGACCTTGTGTTCAATAGCTTTTTCTAACAGATTATCTGTACCAATGATATTTGTTTTTACCGCTTCCAT
>CAIWKU010000406.1 GCA_903913355.1 uncultured Bacteroidota bacterium
GGATTATATGGGGTGAATAATTCCGATGATAAAAATGCTATTCCGCTGGAAACGGTGACTACTTTGAAATCTACTATTGCCCAGGTAAGACATGTAAAAGCCGGGGAAACCGTTGGGTATGGGAGAAAAGGAAAACTGGAAAGAGATAGTATCATTGCTACAGTAAGGATCGGTTATGCAGATGGGTTTGGAAGGGAATTGGGTAATGGAAATGGGAAAATGTTTTTGAATAACAGGCTTGTGCCAGTAATAGGCAATGTATGTATGGATATGACCATGATTGATGTAACGGATCTGCCTGGTACCAGGGAGGGAGATATGGTTGAAATATTTGGAAAACACCTGTTGGTGCAGGATCTGGCCTGCTGGGCAGGCACGATACCATATGAGATTATGACGGGTATCAGTCAAAGGGTAAAAAGGGTTTATGTAGAAGAATAATACCTGAAACAAGGTATTTGTGATAGAAAATGGAAACTTTTTCCCATATGATCCACCCATTAGGGCCAAGTACTATCTTTGCCACCCATAAAAACCATGGAAGTGAAAGGAAGAAAAATCGTATTTCTTATTTTATTGATCATTTTTGCCGACCAGGCTTTGAAGTTTTATATCAAACTGCATTTCTATGCAGGGGAAGAGCATAAGATCATAGGTAATTGGTTCCGTCTTCATTTTGTTGAGAATGAAGGAATGGCCTGGGGCTGGAAATTTGGCGGCGGGTTTGGAAAAATCGTACTTACTCTTTTTCGGTTAGTAGCGGTTATATGGGGTAGTTTTTTACTACGCGATTTTATCAGAAAGCAGTACCATAAGGGATTTATTATCTGTGCGGCATTGATCTATGCCGGAGCCCTGGGTAATTTGATTGATAGTCTTTTTTACGGGTTGCTTTTCGACCAAAGCAATCTATACGCGCAAAATCTGGCACATTTGTTTCCCAAAGACGGAGGCTATGCAGGTTTTCTACATGGTAAGGTGGTAGACATGCTATATTTTCCACTGATCACCAATACACATTATCCTTCCTGGGTTCCTTTTGTAGGGGGAGATGATTTCGAATTTTTCAGACCTGTTTTCAATATAGCAGATGCCTCAATTTCTACGGGTGTTATTGCCATCCTAATCTTCCAAAATCGATTCTTCAAAAAATCGATTGACGAACAACATCATACCGTTGAAACCAATAGCGAGGTGAATGATAAGACACAAATCTTCTAAAGGCAATTAATAATTATTAGATCACTTTATAGTATCCATTTCTTGTATTTGTAATTTTGAATTTGTTAGTAAGGTCACGGTTATGCAATCTGCCTGATAGACAATATTGAAAAATTGCTTCAACCCAAAAATGCCTCTGGTAAATACAAAAAAATGCCCGCCTGAATTAAGCTTTCAAGTGTTAATTATTAATTAAGTATAGTGGGTGTTTGCGTAATAGACACATATTGTGTTTGATTCCCTGATCCAAGCACCTGATCTATCAGACCATAGCCTTTAGCGTAATAGGAATTTCCGGTAAGTAAGATTCTGGAAGTCTGGCTGCCAGTAGGCAAAAATATAATCTGGCGTTGAACATTGATTACGTTCGTATAAGTTTTTCCTGCTATCGTATAAGGAACTGTATTCTTGGATTTTATGGTAAATATGGCTTTAGACATCCCATATTCTGTTGTGCTTCCGGTAATTAGTTTTACAATACCATATTGAGGGGTTTCCCAGCTGTCATTTACGTTGGCACTTTCTTTTAGAAAGGGGTAGGTGATAAAACTACTGGGTACTGAATCAAAGAGAAATGTATAATCAAAATCGATCGTGCTCAAAGCATAATAATTTCCATTCTTTTTAGAGAAATAAAATGTATCCCCCAAGGTTGTTGCAAATTGCGAATAGCTCAAACTATCTACGGTTACCAGATTAGGAACAACTCTTACGCTAAAAGTGTCAATTGTGCTTAATTTAGGAATGTATTGGTATTTCCAGAGCGATCCGGTAGTTACCGGAAAATAATCGGTGCCAGCTACCGTTCCAGTGCCACCAGAACTGGCACCGCCAGTGCCTGTAGATATAATTGTGAAAGAACAATAATTGCCATTCAAACCAAGTGTAAAAGTTGCTGATATCCCCAGTAATGGTTTACCTCTTCCCGGAACTTTAATATAAGCAGTTCCTGTAGTAAGTGCATAGCCTGAATCCTGGAACCACATACCATTAACCGTATCTGAATTGAGATGAAATTTTCCCTGTGTAGTAAAATTGACTTTAACGATTAGGTAATTACTGTCTGCAAGTGTGGTGTCAACCGCATATTTGCCTTTTACGGTAATATTGGCGCAATTGCCTAATGAGTCACCTAAAGTTCCCTGGGCCGTGCCGGATAGTCCCCCATTCTCATAACTAAGCTCTTTTTGGCAGGCAAGGGCCAAAAAGAACAAAGAAAAGGCAACAAAAACCCGAAGGGTTAATTTTTTCATTCTGCAGTCCTCAATTTTCTTCTATCTACGAATATCAGATAAAATTTAAACTAATAACGCAGCCTGATTGGATAATTTATTGCTTTTTAGAAGCTCATAGGTACTATTTAACGTATTTGTGGCAATCTGGCTAAGGGCTTCTTCTGTAAAAAATGCCTGATGCGCCGTAATCAATACATTAGGGAAGCTCATGAGACGCTGAATTTCATCATCCTGGATAATGACACCTGACAAATCACGGAAAAAAAGATGTTCTTCCTGTTCATAAACATCAATGCCTAAATAGCCAACCTGTCCGGATTTTAAGGCTTCTGTAATGGCCTTGGTATCAACCAAACCGCCGCGACTGGTATTAATCAGCATAGCGCCTTTTTTCATCATCCCGATTGTTTCAGGATTAATCAGGTGTTTAGTCTGATTATTGAGCGGACAATGCAAGGAAATAATATCTGCGGCCAGTACTTCTGCAAGAGGATGATATTCTACACCGATTGACTCCATGTCTTTATTGGCAATTACATCAAAAGCCAATACACGACATCCCAATCCTTTCATAATACGGCAAAAAGATTTGCCAATATTTCCGGTGCCAATTACGCCAACTGTTTTTCCGTGAAGATTAAAACCCAATAACCCGTTCAATGAGAAATTTTGTTCCCTTACACGATTATAGGCTTTGTGGGTTTTGCGATTCAGGGTGAGTATTAATGCAAGCGCATGCTCGGCTACTGCTTCCGGAGAGTAGGCAGGTACCCGGCAAATCCTTAGCCCATTTGCCTTTGCGGCTTCCAGATCAACATTATTAAAACCAGCACATCTAAGTGCGATTACCTTTACCCCTTTCTCAGATAATTGTTTACAAACAGCTGCATTGATCTGGTCATTTACAAAAACACAAATGGCTTCTGCATTATTTACCAAACCAACCGTTTGCTCGCTAAGCTGTGCTTCCTGGAAATCCAGTTCAAAACCAAGGGTATCATTATACCTGTTGAAAAAAGTTTTATCGTATGCCTGTGCGGAAAAAAATATGATTTTCATATTCCGAAGTTACGCATCCTTTTCACCAATTTATATGATGCAAATCAAGCCTATGCCAGAATCTCATCAAGACTCTCCGCAGTTGCCTGAATGGTTCTGTCGAGATCTGCATAGCTAAGCGCATTATTCAGGAACCAGCTTTCAAATGCTGAAGGGGGTAAATAGATTCCTCTTTTCAGCATAGCATGGAAATACTGTTTGAATAATTCGTTATTAGCTGAAGCGGCCGATGCGAAATCGATAACTGGTTGGCCGCTGAAATGAAGACTGATCATTGAACCTAACCGGTTGATCGTATAAGGAGTACCGGATGCGTCCAGGGTTTTACGGAGACCTGCTTCCAGATACGCTGTTTTGGCTTCCAATTCTGAATAAATTGAAGGAGAATTCTTTAGTATTTGTAATGTCGTGTAACCAGCAATCATGGCCAAAGGGTTACCACTTAAGGTGCCAGCCTGGTATACATTACCCAGGGGAGCGATTTTTTCCATGATCTGTTTTTTCCCGCCAAACGCTCCAACAGGCATGCCTCCGCCGATTACTTTTCCATAGGTTACCAGGTCGGCATCAATTTTTAATAATTGCTGGGCGCCACCTGCAGACAATCTGAAACCCGTCATTACTTCATCAAAAATGAAAACAATGGAATGTTTATCGCATATTTTTCGTAAGCCTTCTAAAAAACCGGCTTTGGGTAGTATGCAGCCCATATTCCCAACAACAGGTTCTATAATGATGGCAGCAATTTCGTTGGGAAACTGTTTTACCAATGCTTCTACCGCAGCAAGATCATTATATGCACAGGTTAATGTATCGTTCGAAACACCGGCTGTTACGCCCGGTACAGTTTGAATATCAAAAGTGGCCAAACCACTTCCCGCTTTTACAAGAAAAGCATCTGCGTGTCCATGATAACAACCTTCAAACTTGATGAATTTATTTCTTCCGGTATATCCTCGCGCAAGTCGCAAAGCACTCATACAGGCTTCTGTTCCGCTGCTTACCATCCTAACCATATCAATATTGGGCGCCATACTACGGATCAGTTCTGCCATCTCAATTTCCAATTCTGTTGGCGCACCATAAGAGGTAGAATAAGCGGCTTTTTCCCGGATAGCATTGATTACCGGCTCATAGGCATGACCCAATATCATCGGTCCCCAGGAAGCGATATAATCTATATATTGATTCCCATCCGCATCATACAAATAAGCGCCTTTTGCTTTTTCAATAAATACAGGTGTTCCACCCACACTTTTAAAAGCCCGAACCGGTGAATTTACGCCACCAGGAATACTCTGTTGGGCCCTATCGAAGAGTAGCTTACTTTTTTCGTACATAGTTCTTTATTTTACAGGCAAACGAAAGAATGTCTATTCTGTTGGTTACTATATTATTTTTCGTTTAGCAATCTCACCGCTTCTTTTGCAAAATAAGTAGCGATCAGATCTGCACCCGCTCTTTTGATGGAGGTTAAACATTCCAGTATTGTTTTTTCCTCGTTCAGCCAACCCATTTTAGCAGCTGCTTTAATCATCGCATATTCTCCACTAACCTGGTAAGCACTTACCGGAACATCTACTGCATTTTTAATTTCCCTGATAATATCCAGATAAGCCAGTGCGGGTTTAATCATTACAATATCTGCCCCTTCTTCCACATCAATAATCGTTTCTTTAATCGCTTCTGTCCGGTTGGCATAATCCATCTGGTAGGTTTTTTTATCGCCAAAACCAGGTGCACTATCCAATGCATCTCTGAATGGACCATAAAAACAAGAAGCATATTTGGCACTATAACTCATAATGCCCGTTTTTGTAAAATGATGCTCTTCCAGCCCCTCTCTGATAGCCCCAATCCTGCCATCCATCATATCACTGGGGGCAACAAAATCTGCACCGGCTTCTGCATGACTGATACTCATTCTAACAAGTGCCTCAACTGTTTCATCATTTACGATTTCACCATTTTTTACAATCCCATCATGTCCGTATGAGGAATACGGATCAAGGGCCACATCAGTCATTACCACCATTTCTGGAACTGCTTCTTTGATGGCTTTTACACTTCGCTGCATCAAGCCATGCTTGTTCCATGCTTCTTTGCCGGTATTATCTTTCCATTCATCCTTGCATTTTATAAAAAGCAATACAGATTTGATACCCATACCCCATAGCTCTTTTACTTCTTTTACAGTAAGATCAAGACTACGGCGATAGTAACCGGGCATAGATGCGATTTCTGTAACCAGGTTTTCTCCTTCATCAATAAATAAAGGGGCAATAAAATCGGCTGGCTGCAAAATGGTTTCCGCTACCATTGCCCTGATGGCGGGTGATTGACGAAGTATTCGGTTTCTTCTTTGAAGTATCATGGCTTTAGATTAAATCCAGTTAACAGGATGCAAACAAACGTTTAGTAATTTTTCCTCTTCCGTACCGGGAGATGGGTGATGATCATAATTCCATCTGGCTCTTGGTGGTAAACTCATCAAAATGCTTTCGGTTCTGCCATTTGTTTTTAAACCAAAAATAGTACCTCTGTCGTGTAACAGATTAAATTCTACATAGCGGCCTCTTCTGATCTCCTGCCACTCGATTTCCCTTTCTGCATATTTGCTATCTTTTCTTTTTTCAACTATTGGGAGATAAGCAGGAAGAAAGGAATTTCCATTTGCCTGTTGAAAGCGAAACAGGGTTTCGAGATCTGTATGTTCATCAGGGCGCAGATGATCATAAAAAATACCACCAATGCCACGGGTTTCTTTATTTCTATGTGTGTTCACAAAATAGTCATCACAATTCTTTTTATACCTTGGATAGAGTTCTTCATCAAAATCATCCAAAACATTTTTTAAGGTTTGATGAAAATGTTTGGCATCTTCTTCAAAAAGATAATAGGGTGTTAGATCAGTACCTCCACCAAACCACCTGTCTGCTACTTCACCGGCTGCATTATACAATTCAAAATACCGCCAATTGGCGTGTACAGTAGGAACATAAGGATTTAATGGATGTAATACCAATGATAATCCGCAGGCAAACCAGGTATCACCTTCTATTTGTAAACTCCTGCGCATGGTATCCGTTACCTTTCCAAAAACTACAGAAGTATTTACTCCGGCTTTTTCAAATACCAGTCCCCCTGTCAAAGTTCTTGTTTTACCACCACCACCTTCTCCTTCTTCTCTTTCCCAACGATCTTCAATAAAAATAGCTTTTCCATCTATCAGTTCAAGACCCTTACAGATGGTATCCTGTAATGTATAGATAAATTCTATCCATCTTTCTCTAAACACAAGAGGATTGGTTTTATATAGGACCTCAGTAGTCAATGGATTATCCTTTATAATTTTTTACACTATCCACGAATGCCCTTGCATGATCAACCGGTACATTCGGTAATATTCCGTGACCCAGGTTAGCAATATGTCTTCCTGAACCAAATGCATCCAACATCTGTTTTACTTCTTTTTGAATAACCGGTATGGGGGATAGCAATTTAGCCGGATCAAAATTTCCCTGTAATGTAACCTGGTTACCTGCAAACTGCCTCGCCATTTGTGGTGAGATACACCAGTCAATTCCTAAACCTTGTGCTCCAGTTGCTGCCATCGACGCTAAACTATGCCAGGCTCCTTTGGCAAAAATAATAGTAGGCGCCAGGTCTTTTAAAGCAGTTACAATCTGACGGATGTATTGTAAGGAAAGGTTTTCAAAATCTGCAGGTCCTAATAAGCCACCCCAACTGTCAAATATTTGAACGGTATCTGCTCCTGCTTTTACCTGTGCCTGTAAATAAGCAATGGTAGTATCTGTAATCATTTGTAAAAGCGTATGTGCCAGTTCGGGTTGTGTGTAACAGAATGCTTTGGCTTCATCAAAAGTTTTTGATCCTTTTCCCTGAACCATATAACAAAGAATGGTCCATGGTGCTCCTGCAAAACCAATCAGGGGAACACGATTATTGAGTTCTCTTTTAATCAGCTTTATTGCATCAAAAACATAACCCAGTGTTTCCTGAACATCTGGTACCCGAACACGGGTAAGGTCTTTTTGAGTTTTTATAGGATCTGGCAGATATGGTCCTTTACTCTCTACTAACTGTACTTCAAGCCCCATTGCTTGTGGAACCACCAATATATCAGAAAATAAAATTGCGGCGTCTACCCCAATAATATTCACGGGCTGGATAGTGATCTCACACGCAAGTTCGGGTGTCTGGCAGCGTTCAAAGAATCCATATTTTTCACGCAATACCATGTATTCCGGTAAATAACGACCCGCCTGCCGCATCATCCATACAGGTGTTCTTTCTGCTTGTTCGCCTCTTAATACTTTTAATAATAAATCGTTCTGTAACATGGTTATTGTATTGCCCTGTCCGGGTATTCGTTTTGATTAATTGAATAGTTGTGTAAAGTAGTCAATTGCCTGTTCTACCAATGCCTGTTTTGAAGGATATTTACTGACAATGATCTTGTTTTTGCAAAATTGTTGGATGGTTTCCCGTGTAGTAGAGCCAATGGCAAAAACAATGGCTGTTTCGCTTAAACGGTTTTTACTAAAAAAACTTTCTGCCGCACTGGGACTAAAAAAATAACCGCATCATATTTTTTGTCAATCGATTGGGAAATGGAATGCGTTTGATAAACTACGATTTCGTTTACATTGATATTGTTTTGCTGTAGTCTTTTGGAAAGCTCTTCTCTTTTTTTGTTTCCACAGAAAAAAATGATTTCATCAATGCTTTCATCCTGTAAAATCTCCTCCGCCAGCTCGGCAGCGTTATCGGCAATGCCTGCTATTGCATCCTCACCAAAATACGCATCTATCAATTCTTTGGTTGCATGGCCAATACAATAAATGCGCCAATCCGGAATAGCGCCATCCAGTAAATCTGTGACCGCTTCTACCGCATTCATGCTGGTAAATACAATATTTGCTATTTGAATAGAAGCCAGTTCAACCTCTTGTTGTACTTCAATGGATTGAATGGGTTCTGTTTCAATAAGGGAAATGGTATCTATACGGATATTTTGTAAAAGCGCTTGCTCAACCAAATCCTCTTCAATAGGGCGGGTACATAATATGTGAATATTATGCTCCTGCATTGCGTATTTCGCTTACTATTTTATCTGCCCCCATTTCTAATAATTGTTTTCCAATGGTAATGCCAAGATCTTCACTAATGGAAACAGGTTTCGTAATAGTGGTTTCAAATTTTTCTTTCCCATCAATTGACAAAATATTGCCTTTAAAAACAACTCTGTCTTCAGATATTTCTGCCAAAGCACTAATGGGTGTAGCACAACCACCCAGTAAGGTTCTTAGAAAATCTCTTTCTATTCTGGTGCATAAAGCGGTATTGGCATCATTCAATAACTGGCAGGATTCAAAAGAAGACGAGTCGCTTTCTCTGCAAACAATCATAATTGCCCCTTGTGCAGGAGCCGGTAACATCCAGTCCAGTTCAATTGATTTTTCAGGTCTAAGTCCAATACGCTCCAATCCCGCTGCAGCAAATATTGCCCCGTTCCAATCGCTATCTGCTACTTTTTTTAACCGGGTATTTACATTTCCCCGAAGATTGTCTATGCTATGTGCCGGATAACGATTTAGCCACTGTGCCTTACGTCGAATACTGCTGGTAGCGATTTTCAAATAAGAATTGGGTACCGTTTGCCCGTTTACTATTGACCACTCTCCATTAATAAACCCCAATTCATAAAACAATTCTTCTTCATTGCCTTTATACACTAATAAATCGCGATAAGAAGCCCTGGGTAATACTGACGACTGAATAATTCCTTTTGCCAGAAAAGTAGGCACATCTTTCATGGAATGAACGGCAATGTCTATGCGGTTACCCAGTAAAGCTGCATCCAGAGTTTTGGTGAAAATTCCCTGTACACCCAATTCATATAATGGGGTAACCAGGTCAATATCTCCATCACTTTTTATATATACCAACTCGCTGGCAATGCCGTGTTCTTTTAATTGTTCCTGTACAAGGGTTGCCTGCCAAACAGCCAGTTGACTCTCGCGCGTGCCGATCCGTAATACTTTACTCATGGATTAATGGATTGTCATGAAATCATTGATCGCCTCAATATAATAACATCCTGGCTGTTGTTGACGCTGCATTTTTACAGCAACGGTATTCACTACTTTCTGAATAGAGGCTTTGTCAATGTTATGGCTATCTGTGGTATGATAAGATGATTGGTAGAGTTTGCAGGAGTGCATATCCACCAACTTCTGTTTAACAGCTTTTAAAACAGTCAAATTACGACGCATGGCAAACCATTCTACGAACTCACTGATATGTAATTGAATGATGTCGATTGCTTTAGGAACTTCGGCACGACGTTTTTCCAGGGTTTTATCATTGATTTTGGAAAGATCATCCACATTTACCAAAGTAATATGATCCAGATTGGCTGCCGAAGGGTCAATATTATTAGGGATAGAAAGATCCAGCAATATTTTTGGGCTGCTGTTCAACAGGCTTTGCCGGGTAATTACCGGGGCATCTGCATTGGTTGCTACAATCACAATATCTGCCTGGTTGATTTCTTCTGCACGGTTTGCATGGGTAGCAACCTGTAAACCCAATTCCAGTGCCAATTCTTTTGCTTTTTCGTCTGTCCGGTTAATAAGTGTAATATTTTTTGTTTCCAGGTAATCTACCAGGTTCTTACAGGTATTTCTCCCGATTTTACCGGTTCCAATCAAAACAATCTTTTTATTTGAGGTGTCAGCAACCGTTTCTTTGAGAAACTGGATGGCCGCAAAAGAAACAGAAATGGTTCCACCACTAAGTGCTGTTTCGTTTTTGATGGCTTTAGATGCCTGTAATACGGTATTGAATAACCTTTCTGTAAATGCCCCTACAAATCCCTTTTCTTTTGAGAATTTGATGGCTTGTTTCATCTGGCCTACAATTTCATAATCTCCCAATATCTGTGAATCCAGACCGGCAGCAACAGAAAACAGGTGTTCGATAGCTGCCTGTCCCTGAAGTGTATACGAAAGCTCGGTAAAAGTGGCAGCATCCCCAATGGTTTCGTTACACAGTAGTTTGATCAGGGTATTGGCATCTTCTGCTACACCATAAATTTCAGTTCGGTTGCAAGTACTTACAATAAATAACTCATTCAGGCCTTTTTTGCCTGCATTTTCCAGAATAGCGGCATATTGATCCTGGTTAATAGCAAATTTGCCTCGGGTAAGTGTATCCGTTTTCTTGTAGTTAATCCCTGCAACAAAAAATTGATTTATTTCCATGCTCAGCTTTACTTATAATTATTTCATATAACTACGCAAAGGTATCTTTCACGGTTTCTTGCTACCCATGACTTAAGTCATTACATTGTCATTTCTGTGTCAGATTTTGTCGAATACCCATGACAATGGTTACTTGTACAACCATACTACCTGATCTTTCGTTACTTCGGTTGATTATAGCAGCAAATGAAAAACAGATGCTGTGGTTATATTACATTTGCAACCATAATACGATTATGTCTCAAGAAGCCAAGAAAGCAATACTCTTAATGAACCTGGGTTCGCCAGATTCTACTGCAGTAAAAGATGTCAGGAAATACCTGAACGAGTTCCTGATGGATGAAAAGGTAATTGATATCCCCTTTATTGCCCGTGCCTTACTGGTAAGGGGGATTATTGTTCCTTTCCGTGCACCTAAATCGGCTGAAGCGTATAAAACTATCTGGACGGAGGAAGGTTCTCCTTTAATTGTTCTTACCAAACAGTTGCAGCAGGCTTTACAACAAAAAGTGTCTGAACCTGTGGCTATTGCCATGCGTTATGGAAATCCCTCTCCTAAACAGGCATTTGATGCGTTGACCAGGGATTATCCAAAATTGGAGGAAGTAGTACTAATTCCACTCTATCCCCATTATGCCATGAGTAGTTTTGAAACTGCGGTGGACTATGCAGTTGCGCATCATACCAAGCATCAATACCCGTTTAAGCTGACCGTTATTGATCCTTTTTATAAAAACCCCGACTATTTACACGCCCTTGCCTCCAATATCAAACCCTGGCTCGAAAAGGAGTATGATCATATATTATTCAGTTATCATGGCATTCCTGAAAGACATATCCGGAAAAGTGATACTACGGGATCTCACTGTCTCACGGTCAGTAATTGTTGTGAAACAGATTCTCCTGCCCATGCTCATTGCTATCGGCACCAGGTTTTTACGACTACCCGTTTGGTAACTGCAGAACTTGGGATACCTGAGGATAAATACAGTATTTCTTTCCAGTCCAGATTAGGTAAAGGATGGTTACAACCCTTTACAGATATCCGGTTAGAACAAATGCCGAAAGAAGGGATTAAGAAGCTTCTGGTGGTTTGTCCGGCTTTTATCAGTGATTGTCTCGAAACCCTTGAAGAAATCAATGAAAGGGGACGTGAATCTTTTATGAAAGCCGGGGGAGAAACTTATGAAATGATTCCCTGTTTGAATACAAATCCGGTTGGGGTTGAGACGATTGTTAAGTGGACGAGGGATTAGGGATTGGCGTTGGGCGTTTGGCGTTTGGCGTTGGGCGTTTGGCCATTCATGGATATACAAAGATCATAGGTTTGTGTATAAGCCAGGAGGTGCTTTTGCCTACTGACCAATGACTTCTGACCAATGACCATTAATGTATTGAGTTTTAAAATGAATAGATAAACCCGATTCTATGTACCCTTATCTGAAAGCACTTCATATCATTTTTGTGGTAACCTGGTTTGCAGGGCTTTTTTATATGCCCAGATTATTTATTTATGCAACGGAAGCAGCGGAAAAGCCGGAAGCAGAAAGAAAAATTCTGCGGGAACAGTTGGCTTTGATGTCGAAAAGATTATGGTATGGGATTACCTGGCCTTCGGCTATCCTGACACTAATATTGGGGTTGGTGGTACTATATAATGGGGGATGGTACCTGCTTGTTTTTGCCGATGCAGGAAGATGGCTGTTATTGAAATTAGGGTTTGTTCTTTTATTATATATCTATCATTTCTCCCTTCAATATATTTTTTCTCAGGAAATGCGTGGTGAGTTCCGGTATAGTTCGCAACAATTGAGAATGTGGAATGAAGTGGCCACTGTAATGTTAATTGCGATAGTAATGCTGGTGGTAGTAAAAGAAAGTATCAGTTTTGTATGGGGCATTGTAGGACTGATAGCCTTTATTCTATTGCTTTTAGCAGCGATATCCATATATAAAAAACTACGCAAAAAATAATAACTACACTATATCGCTTTACTAAATAAAGGCTGACTACTCAGGTCTTTTTTACGATGTACGTGCAGATCAAATGGATAGCAGATATTTCGGATAAAATGATTGCCGAGTTCAGTTACCTGTAACCCTTTACTATCATACGTAATTAATCCATCTTCTTCCAGTTGGTCCAGTAATGGGAAACTAATGGATTCAAGTATCGGTAAATCTTCTTCCCTGAAACTGGTTTTTCCTTTGCAACTGATATCCAGTATATATGTTCTGAATGCACGATCTTCCTCGGTTAAAAAGATGCCTTTATTTACCGCCAGTTCACCCCTTTGAATGGCTTCAGCATAATCATGCAGGGTTTTATTATTCTGCGCATATCCCATACCTGCATCACTGATAGAAGAAACACCCAAGCCAATCAGCATGCTGGTTCTTTGTAAAGTGTAACCCATAAAATTCCTATGAAGATATCCTTCCTGCTTGGAAAGATAGAGGTCATCATGTGGCATTGCAAAATGATCCATTCCAATATCATGATACCCGGCTTCCATAAACATTTTTTTACTTAACCGGTATAATTGCATTTTCACATCGGTACTCGGAAGATCATTTTCATCAAATAGTCTTTGCGCCCGGCTGGTCCAGGGTACATGCGCATAACTGTAAAAGGCAATTCGGTCAGGCCGCAGACCAATGGTTTGCCGGATGGTTTCTTTCATACTTTCTACTGTTTGCAATGGCAAACCATAGATCAGATCTACGTTTACTGAAGTGAAACCGGCTTCCCTGGCTTCCCTGATCACTTCTGCTACTTTTTCAACAGGTTGTATCCGGTTAATTACTCTTTGTACTTCCGGATTATGATCCTGTACCCCAAAGCTGACTCTTCTGAACCCCAATGCATACAAGGCATCAAGATGCTGGCGGGTTGTATTATTGGGATGGCCTTCAAAACTAAATTCATGTTGCGGATGAATGATGGCTTTTTCAAACAAACGTGTCAGCAGATGGGTCAGATTCTCGGGAGAAAAGAAAGTTGGTGTTCCTCCACCCAGGTGCAGTTCACGGATAATGGGTTTTGTATTCATTAGTCCACAATAAATCGTCCATTCTGCCAGTATGGTTTCAATATAGTCTTCTTCTACAGAGTGCTGGGTAGTGATCTTTTTATTACAACCGCAATACGTACAAAGTGATTCGCAAAATGGCAAATGAATATATACACTGATTCCTTCTTCAGGGTTGGCCGTTTTAAACTGCCTGCTGAAAAGCTTTGCCCAATCTCCCGGAACTAACCCTTCCTGCCAAAATGGAACAGTAGGATAACTGGTATATCTGGGAACAGGCTGGTTGTATTTAATTAAAAGGTTAGCAGGTAACTCCATTGTATGATTTTATAAAGGCAAAGCTATCCTGCCCCCAAAACACAAAATATGAGTTTCGTCAGCCCGGGGTTGACGGTTATCAGTTGTTTTGTAAAAGAAATTGGCAGTTCAAGGAGAACACCCAGACCAAAACTGCCCCTTGCGCAAAGGCTGCTTATTTAATATAGGAGGCTTACTATCACTAAATCCTGCCGCCAAACTTCCCCTATATTTCTTACCTTTGCAGCCTTAAAAACAGAAGGGACAAGCGTTTTATGAGTGTGAAATACCCAGAATTCTCCGGATTGAACCTTCCGGCAATTGAACAGGAAATATTGGCAAAATGGGATAAGGAACAGGCTTTTGAAAGAAGCGTTTCTCTCAGGGAGGGTAAAAAGCCTTTTGTATTCTATGAAGGACCGCCCAGTGCCAATGGTATGCCCGGCATCCACCATGTGATCTCGCGTACATTAAAAGATATGGTTTGTCGCTACAAAACCATGCAGGGCTTTCAGGTAAAAAGAAAAGGCGGATGGGATACCCATGGATTGCCCGTTGAATTGGGTGTAGAAAAAGAACTGGGTATTACCAAAGAAGATATCGGTAAAAAAATATCCGTAGAAGAATATAACCAGAAATGCCGGGAAGCGGTATTGCGGTATAAAGATAAATGGGATGAACTGACAATGAAAATGGGTTACTGGGTTGATTTGGATAAACCCTATATCACATTTGAGAATAATTATATTGAAACCCTTTGGTGGATACTAAGTGAGTTATACAAGAAGGGATTATTATATGAAAGTGTAAGCATCCAACCCTATTCACCCGCTGCAGGAACGGGATTAAGTTCACATGAACTCAATCAACCCGGCACTTATAAAGATGTGAAAGATACCAGCGTGGTAGCCATGTTCAAAGCTATACATAATGAGAAATCGGATTTCTTATTCGATGCATTGTCTGAAGAAGCATCTTTGACTACTGATAAAGAAATCTTATTCTTAGCCTGGACCACCACACCCTGGACCTTACCATCTAATCTTGGGTTAACAGTTGGCGAAAACATTAGCTATGTTTTGGTAGATACATTTAATCCCTATACCCATATCCGCTCCCATGTAATATTGGCCAAAGCCTTACTGGGCAAATATTTCAAGCCAGAAGCCGAAAACGGAGATTTTGCCGGGTATGATGAAAAGGCAAAAATGATACCCTGGAAGATCATTGCTGAATGCAAGGGAAAAGACCTTGAAGGGATACAATATGAACAACTGCTTCCTTATGAAGCCAATGCTGAGATAAATATTCAGGCACAAACACCCGGTGCACTTCCCTTCCGCATATTACTCGGCGATTTTGTAACTACCGAAGACGGAACAGGTATTGTACATACGGCACCTGCTTTTGGTGCGGATGACTATCGTGTGGGTAAGAAATACAATATTGGAATACTGACGATGGTTGACAGACAGGGAAAATTTGTAGATGGATTGGGAGAATTCAGTAACCGATATGTTAAGAATTATAAAGATGACCCGAACTATGTAGATGTGAATGTAGATATCAGTGTAAAGCTGAAGAAAGAGAACCGGGCCTTCAAAGTTGAAAAATATGAACACAGTTATCCGCATTGCTGGAGAACTGATAAACCCATTTTGTATTATCCACTCGACGCCTGGTTTATCAAAACCACTGCAGTAAAAGAGAGAATGGTAGAACTGAATAAAACCATTAACTGGAAACCCAAATCAACAGGAGAAGGACGTTTTGGAAACTGGTTGGAGAATATGGTGGACTGGAACCTGAGTCGCAGTCGTTATTGGGGAACGCCATTACCTGTATGGAGAACGGAAGATGGAGAAGAAGAAGTTTGTATCGGGTCGATTGAAGAATTAAATGAAGGAATACGCAAAGCCAATGAAGTGTTGGGTAGAGATGTAAATAAACATTACCTGCACGAGGGCATTTTAGATTTACATAAGCCGTTTGTGGATGATATCATATTGGTAAGCGCATCGGGCAAACCGATGAAACGGGTTGCCGACCTGATAGATGTATGGTTTGATAGTGGCGCTATGCCTTATGCACAATGGCATTATCCGTTTGAAAATAAGCACCTGATTGACAAGGGAGAAGCTTTCCCGGCTGATTTTATTGCCGAAGGTGTTGACCAAACCCGTGGCTGGTTCTATACCCTTCATGCCCTGGGTGTTATGCTGTTCGACAGTGTGGCCTATAAAGCAGTAGTGAGTAATGGACTGGTACTGGATAAGAACGGAAATAAAATGAGCAAACGTTTGGGTAATGTGGTTAACCCTTTCGAGACGATTGAAAAATACGGTGCAGATGCAACCCGTTGGTACCTGATCACGAATGCATCGCCCTGGGATAATTTAAAATTTGATCTGGCAGGCATTCAGGAAGTACAACGCAAATTTTTTGGCACCTTATACAATACCTATCAATTTTTTGGTTTGTATGCCAATGTAGATGGTTTCTCATTCAAAGAAGCGTATATCCCATTGGCTGAAAGACCTGAAATTGACAGATGGATCTTATCTTCTTTACATACCCTGATCCGCAATGTTACACTATCCATGGATGATTTTGAGCCAACCATGGCTGGTCGCTATATTGAAGAATTTGTAGATGAACACCTGAGTAACTGGTATGTTCGACTCAGCCGACGCCGTTTCTGGAAGGGAGAGTATGAGCAGGATAAAATCAGTGCTTATCAAACACTATATGAGTGTTTGGAAACCATTATCCGGTTAATGGCACCGATATCACCATTTTTTAGTGATGCAGTATTCAATAATTTAAATGGGGTTACGGGTAGGTTTGCAGTGGCATCTGTACATCATGCAGATTTTCCAATTGCAAATGAAACCAGTATCGACAAATTGCTTGAAGAAAGAATGCAATTGGCGCAGGATGTCTGTTCCCTGGTATTATCCCTGCGCAAAAAAGTGAATATCAAGGTTCGACAACCCTTACAAAAGATTATGGTCCCGGTTTTAAACCCCGGCATGAAAACACAGCTTGAAAAGATAGAAGACCTGATCAAGGCCGAAGTAAATGTAAAGGAGCTGGTATATATCACTGAAACGGAAGGGGTCATCAGCAAAAAAATCAAACCTAATTTTAAAGCCCTGGGCACCCGTTTAGGGGCAAAGATGAAAGCAGCTGGTGCTGCAATCGGCAATTTTAGTCAGCAGGATATCGCCACCCTTGAAAAAGACGGTCAATTTTCATTTATACTTGATAATGAGGAACTTACCGTCGCTTTGTCAGATGTGGAGATTACGGCTGAAGATATTCCGGGGTGGAGTGTGGCCAGCAAAGGCAGTTTAACCGTTGCTCTGGATATCACGCTCACAGAGGAACTGAAGCAGGAAGGAGAAGCCCGTGAATTTGTGAACCGCATACAAAATATCAGAAAAGAAAGCGGTTTTGACCTCACAGACCGTATATTCGTGACCGTTCTTGAGAGCGAAAATCTCAGGGAGTCTATTATTAAATATAACGACTATATTTGCCGCGAAATTTTGGCAGATACCATTGATTGGGCACCCCAAGTATCGGGTGGTATGGAGATTGATATCAATGATATGCTGTTAACCGTGGTTGTTAACAAAAAAGGATAAAACTCTATGGCTACTAAGAAACCTGCTCCAAAAAAGGCGGCTCCGTCTAAAAAAACGGCTCCGGCTAAAAAAGTTGCCCCCAAGCCAGCTCCTAAAAAAGCAGTACCCGCAAAAAAAGCGGTGCCAGCCAAAAAAGCAGTCGTAAAACCGGCTCCTAAAAAAGCAGCACCGGCAAAACCTGTAAAAAAAGCAGTTGCCAAACCAGCCCCAAAGCCGGCTCCTAAAAAAGCACCTGCGCCAGCTCCTAAAAAAGCAGCACCGGTAAAAAAAGTTGTTGCCAAACCGGCACCCGCTCCTAAACCTGCTCCTAAGGCAGTAGTTAAGCCAAGTCCTGTTGTGGCAAAACCTGCTCCTAAGGCAGTTGCGCCGGTAGCAAAACCAGCACCTGCACCAGTGCCAGCCAAACCCATTCCCGTAGTAAAGCCAAAAGTGGAAGTAAAACTGCCACCCGCTCCTCCGGTTAAACCCGTAAAAAAGCAACCTGAACCCATAAAAGACGTGAAAGTACCTAAGATCAATACTAAGACGAGCATTCCTTATCAGCCCGGATATACCCAATTAGAAAAAAGAACAGATGCCGCCAAAACCAATGGCGACCCACTGGTTAAATATAGTGATACTGAACTGAACGAGTTTCGTGAACTGATTACTAAAAAATTGGACGCTGCAAAAAAAGAACTTACTTATTTACAAGGCCTGATTACCCGAAAAGATGAAATGGGCGGTGATAATGATGATGCCCGTTATATGACCATGGAAGATGGCAGTATGAGTATGGAAAGAGAGCAACTTAGCCAGATGGCAAGTCGCCAGATCACTTATATTGATCACCTCGAAAAAGCCGCTATGCGTATCGAAAACAAAACCTATGGTGTTTGTCGCGTTACCGGTAAACTGATCGATAAAGCCCGTTTACGTGCCGTACCTCATGCAACATTAAGTCTTGAAGCCAAACTGGGATTGGTAAAACCCACAGCTGAACAATAAACCCAACTTACTTTACTGATAAAGCCTTAAGCAGATCGGGATTTCCCTCAGCTTAAGGCTTTTTTGTTTGCTTTACTACTTAATCTGTCTGTATATAAATAATCTATTTCTCTTCCTGCATTTCTACGAGCTTCCGATAATGACCGTTTTGGGCAAGTAATTCATCATGACTGCCTCTTTCAATGATCATTCCTTTTTGTAAAACAATGATCTCATCTGCATGGCGAATGGTAGATAAGCGGTGAGCTATTACCAGTGAAGTTCGGTTTTGCATCATCTGGTTAATGGCATCCTGCACCAGTCTTTCGCTTTCGGTATCGAGGGAAGAAGTGGCTTCGTCCAAAATTAAAATCGGAGGGTTCTTTAATACTGCACGGGCAATGGTTACACGTTGTCTTTCACCTCCACTTAACTTGGTTCCCCTGTCGCCAATATTCTCTTGAAAACCTTCCTCTTTTTGTTTGATAAATTGTAAAGCATTGGCAACAGCAGCCGCATGCTCAATTTCAGTTTCGGTTACTTTTTCTGATCCCAGGGTAATATTATTGGCAATCGTATCATTAAACAGAATAGGCTCTTGTGTAACAATACCCATCAGGTTTCTGATTGAGTGCAATGAATAATTTTTAATATTTACCCCGTCTATTAATATTTCCCCGCCCGAAACATCATGAAAGCGGGGAACCAGATCGGCCAGGGAACTTTTTCCGGCACCCGAAGAACCTACGAGGGCAACGGTTTTACCCTTTTCAATTACCAGGTTGATATCTTTTAAAATGATATTGTCTTCATAGGCAAACGAAACGTTCCTGAATTCAATACTATGATTGAAACTGGGGATAGCCACTGCCCCCGGCATATCGGTAACCGTTACAGGCGCCTGTAAAACTTCTTCTATCCGTTGAATGGCCGAACTGCCTCTTTGGGCATTATAAAAAGCGGTTGATAATGATTTGGAAGGGTTAATGATCTGGGTAAAAAATACAATATAGGTGATAAAAGTATCTGCCTCTAATCCAGCCTGTTTATTCAAAACCAGGTTACCGCCAAACCATAAAATGCAGCATAATACCACTACACCTAAAAACTCAGACATCGGTGAAGCCAGATCGCGACGAAAATTCATCCGGTTACGGATATGGTTCAGGGTATTATTTGTCTGGAAGAATTTAGAGCGCAAGATTCTTTCGGCATTAAAGGCTTTGATCACCCGCAATCCACTAAGGGTTTCATCCAGTATCGACATCAATGTGCCCAATTGTTCCTGCGAGGCGGTGGATTGCTTTTTCAAGGAACGACTTACCCTTCCAATGATAAATCCGGTTAATGGCAATAACACCATGAGAAACAGGGATAGGGCGGGACTTAAATAGATCAGGCAAACGAGAATGACAATGATATTTAATGGATCGCGAATAAGACCCTCTAGTGTTCCCAATACACTGAATTCAACTTCATTGGCGTCATTACTCATCCTGCTGATGATATCACCCTTGCGTTGCTCTGTAAAATAACCAATGGGCAGTTCCAGTATTTTGGCATATAAATCGGATCGTAATTTGGTCATTACATAATTCCGCATAGGCGCTAAAACCCTATAGGAGAGGTAGGTAAACAGGTTTTTCAAGAAAACTGAAACCAGTATCATTACGCAAATTGCCCCCAGCGCATAAATCTCGCTATGTTGCTTGATCAACTGGCTGATCAGGTATTTTAAATAGTTGGAAATGCTGCTTGCATTAAAACCCACTTGCGGAGCAATGTTCAGCAGTTTTTCCTTCCCGAAAAGCATTTGTAAAAAAGGGGCCAGCATGGCCAGGGAAACCAGGGAAAAAACAATGGATAGGATATTAAACAGAACATAGAGAACTATATTCCTTTTCTGGCTCCTCAGGTAAAAAAATATTCTTGAAAATCGTTTCATAAAATGTAAAAACAGTAAAACACAGCAAAGTAAGTACTTTTGTAGCCAATCAAATGTTAGAAAATGGAGGAAGGTAAACGCCAGAGACAAGTGGCAGGCGCACTACAGGAAGAATTAAATGATATATTCAGAAGATTGGGTTTGGGTATGATTGATGGAGGTATGGTGTCTATTTCTTCAGTGAAAGTGACACCGGATCTGCTCGAAGCAAGGATCTATCTGAGCCTTTTTCAGGTAAAAGAACCGGCCGGTGTTATGAAAATCATCGAAGCCCGTGCCTGGGAAATTAAGAAAGAATTGGCCGACAGGGTAAAACACCAATTAAGAAGAATCCCGGTATTACATTTTTATTTGGATGATACCCTGGATTATGTGTTTAAAATGGAGGAGATCTTTAAAAAGATCGGTGACGAAAAAGCACCAGACTCGGAATAAAATCAGTCAATCTTTGTAAGAAAACTTATCATAAAAATTCCCTGTATTGAATCTGCTTTTTGCCTGGCGATATTTCAGGTCCAGTAAATCAACAAATGCCATCAATATCATTGCATGGATCAGTATGGTGGCTATTGCCGTAGGAACAGCGGCCCTGATTGTGGTACTCAGTGTTTTTAATGGTTTTGAAGGATTGGTTAAGGAATTGTATTCGGATTTTTATGCGGATATGCGGATCATTCCTGTTGAAGGAAAAACTTTTCATATTTCAGATGAACAAATCAGAAAAATTCGACAGACAAAGGGTGTGGCCGTTATCAGTTTTGTAGCAGAAGAGAAGGCGGTATTGAATGGTGCATTCCAGTCCATCGTTTCCTTAAAAGGAGTAGACAATCAATTTACACAGATCAATAAGATCAACTCACCCAAACATATTCTGCGGGGCAAATTTGACCTGGGTACTATCGAGGACCCCAAATTAGTAGTGGGTGCAGGTATCGAAAATGCAGCTGGAGTAGATGTAACCAAAGGCATTTATCCCGCCGTAATTTATTTACCTAATAAAGAAGCAGCAAAACTCAGTTCAGAAGACGGACTTCTATCCGCCAAGGTAATGCCATCCGGAACTTTTGCCGTACAACAGGATTTCGATAATGCTTATGTTTTCAGTAACCTGGGTTTTGTAAAATATATGTTGGGAATGAAGGCGGATGAGTTCAGTGGTATTGAAATGAAACTTTCAGATGACCCGGATAAAGTAAAAAAGATATTACAAATACAACTGGGAACGGGCTTTCGTATCGAAACACGATATGAACAGAATAAAAGCCTCTATGGCGTAATGGAGGTGGAAAAATGGGTAATCTATGGAATACTTTCTTTGATACTGATTGTAGCCGCTTTTAATATGATTGGTGCATTAACCATGCTGGTGCTCGAAAAGCAAAAAGATATTGCAGTGCTGAAAGCCATGGGCGCCAATGACCAAATGGTTCAAAAAATATTCCTGAGTGAGGGGCTTCTATTAGCAGGAATTGGTGGCGGAGCAGGTATTGTTATCGCAACCTTTATTTGTTGGTTACAGATACAATTCAAACTGATTAAACTGGGGGGTAACAGTTTTATTATTGATTATTACCCTGTAAAAATGGCTGTTGGAGATTTTTTCCTGGTAACAGGAACCGTTCTATTGATTGCCCTGTTCGCAGCATGGCTACCATCCCGAAAAGCCAGCCTCCAATTGTTTTCCTTGAAAAGCTAAGGGTAATTTTTTGTCTTTTTGTAGGATATAAAAAACCACAGACCATTCGATAAAAAATCTATCTGTGAATCTGTGGCTTATTAATTATGTAAAAAAATCAGCTCTTAATAGTCCCCCAATGTTTCAGGCAATTGCGCCAAAGCCCTTGCCAATTGTTCATCATTCGGCGCAATACCATGCCATTCATGACTTCCTTCCATAAAATCTACCCCTTTACCCATCGAAGTCTTCATCAAAATACAGATAGGTTTACCCTGACCCGTCATTGATTTGGCTTTATCCAAAGTTGCCACAGTATCATCCATATCATTACCATCCATTTCTATCACGGTCCAGTTGAAAGCTTCAAATTTTGCACGTAAACTATCCAATCCCATTACCTGTTTGGTAGGACCGTCGATCTGCTGACCGTTCCAGTCAATCGTAGCGATCAGGTTATCTACTTTTTTATGAGCCGCAAACATAATGGCTTCCCAGTTCTGGCCTTCATCCAGTTCTCCATCTCCGTGAAGTGAAAAAACCAGGTGATTATCCCCATTCAGTTTCTTGGTTAAAGCTGCCCCAATGGCTACACTCATACCCTGACCCAAAGAGCCACTGGCAATACGAATACCCGGCAGGTGTTCATGTGTAGTAGGGTGACCCTGTAAACGGGAATTGATTTTACGAAAAGTAGCCAGTTCTTTTACTTCAAAATAACCTGTACGGGCAAGCACAGAGTAATACACTGGCGAAATATGTCCGTTGGAAAGGAAAAACAGGTCCTCATTTTTACCATCCATCAAAAAAGGAAGATGATGGTGCATAGAATGAAAGAACAGGGCTGTCATAAAATCGGCACAACCCAGCGAACCGCCGGGGTGACCGCTTTGTACGGCATGTACCATTCTAACAATATCGCGCCTAACCTGGCTGGCTGTTTTTTGAAGATCCTGTATACTGCTCATTGTATTTTTAATAAGTATTGCAAATATAGGGACTTAGGCATTTCTGGTTTATAGTTTCTGGTATCGGGTGTATAGTTTGTTAAATGGGGCAAAGCAGAAATCGTAAACTATCAACTATTTCCTATTTTCGCCCAAGTTTAAACAAAGATTATGTCAGAAGAATTATCATTGATAGCCGAGGACGCAGAAGATAGTATGAAAAAAGGGATCAGTCACCTGGAAGTAGAACTGACCAAAATACGTGCAGGAAAAGCCAATCCCAATATGTTGGATGGTATTAATGTTGATTATTATGGTTCGCCAACCCCTATTGCACAGGTGGCCAATATCAGTGTACTGGATGTTAGAACCATTAGTATCCAACCTTGGGAGAAAAATATGTTGCAACCGATAGAAAAGGCCATTATGCAGGCCAATATTGGTATTACACCCCAAAGCGATGGCAACCAGTTACGCCTGTTTTTACCACCCTTAACCGAAGAAAGAAGAAAAGAATTATTCAAGAAAGCCAGTGCCGAAGGCGAACAATCCAAAGTAGCCATCCGTAATATCCGTAGAGATGCGATTGAGCAGGTAAAAAAATTACAGAAAGATGGTCTTAGTGAAGATGCAGCAAAAGATGCCGAGAAGGAAATACAAGAGTTGACAGACAGATTTATTGTCCTGGTAGATAAGCATTTGGCGGCGAAGGAGAAGGAGATGATGTCGGTGTAGGGGGCGATTAATAATTAGTAAGTGTATGCTTATTTAGCTTGATTACTAAGTAAGTCCTGACTTTTAAAAGCAGCTTTTTGGTTGAGGTATTAGAGCATTTTCCTCAAACTATTCCAATCTTCATTAACGCTTACTCGGATATTCATTTATATTCCTTCGTATCATAGTCGTATTTGCTTCGGGTACACTAAAAGCCCCTTCGGTTTTTGCGAAAACTGATAAAAATGAATACTGACTCGCTCTGACAGCCAGGTCATTGCAAACAACAAGTAAATACGAGCTAAATACGACTTTGACAAGAAGCAAATTCCCTATAAAGTCTCTATAAGGTCTCTATA
>CAIWKU010000407.1 GCA_903913355.1 uncultured Bacteroidota bacterium
TATTTGGGTATGATAATGAATTGGTGAAAAGTCTGTTCCTGAAAAAGACCGGAACAGGTATGTATGAATTGAAAGAAGAATACCGTACACAACGTTTGGTAGAAGCCCATTTCAAACAACTTGACCAGGATACACACCATGCAAAAATCAGGCAGGGTTTGTATAACCTGATCAGCAATGTGATTCTGTTTGATTCAGAAGAAGCAGACGGCCAATATTTTCATTTCCGTTTTGGTATCGAAGAAACATCCTCGTTTAGAAATTTAGAGGCCGGAACAAGGGAACAATTGAAAAATTTATATGTCAATTATTTCTTTCGCCGACAGGATGATTTCTGGATGAAAGAAGCATTACAGAAATTACCGGCCTTGAAACGGGTGACGAATATGCTGGTTTGCGGAGAAGATTTAGGACTAGTACCGGATTGTGTTCCTGATGTAATGAAACAACTCGGCTTATTAAGTCTTGAAATTCAAAGAATGCCAAAAGACCCGACCAAAGAATTTTTTCATCCCAATGATGCGCCTTATCTGAGTGTAGTAACACCGGCAACGCATGATATGAGTACCATTCGGGGTTGGTGGGAAGAGGATAAAGAGAAAATACAACATTTCTATAATCATGAGTTAGGGCAATTTGGAGAAGCACCCTATTACTGTGAAGCCTGGATCAATAAAGCGATTGTATTACAACATTTGTATTCTCCGGCTATGTGGACTGTATTTCAACTACAGGATTTATTAGGAATGGATGAAGCTTTACGCAGATCAAATCCCGCAGAGGAAAGAATTAATATTCCTGCCGATCCCCACCATTATTGGAGATACAGGATGCATCTTACGCTGGAAACACTTAACCAGGCAAATGATTTCAATCAGGGATTACTCAGGTCCATTAAGGCATCCGGAAGATAGGATTCAGACAATAGTGAAACCGGCTAAATGCATTAGTTTTATGGCCCTAAATGAACTATTTTGAAGCTTAGTTATTTCCGGCAAAACCTGCCTTTTGAATATCCCTTTACCATTTCACATGGAAGAACCAAAACGCACCAACCATCGCTGGTTGTGGTTCTTGAAATGGGCGCTTTTACCGGTGTAGGAGAAGCCCCTGCAATTGTTTACTACAATATTACTGTTGATCAAATGATTGACGATCTGGAAAGTAAACGGAGTCTTGTAGAGAAATTTGCTTTTACAGAACCTGAACGATATTGGCATTACCTGCATCATGTATTTCCGGATAATCCTTTTCTGGTTTGTGCACTGGATATGGCAGCCTGGGATTTGTATGGTAAGATGAAAGAGAAACCCTTGTTCGAATTGTGGAACACTCCCTGGAAGAATACCCCGGTTACGGATTACACCATTGGTATTGATACCATTGATAAAATGGTAGCTAAAATGCAGGCAAAACCCTGGCCGGTATATAAAATCAAATTGGGAACAACAGAAGATATACAAATTGTTAGTTCCTTACGTAAACATACATCCGCGAAACTAAGGATAGATGCGAATGCCGGCTGGACAACTCAGGAAGCACTTGAAAAAATTCCGCAACTAAAAGCATTGGGTGTAGAGATGATTGAGCAGCCACTGGCTAAAGAAGATTGGGGAGGAATGAAAGTACTCTATGAAAAATCAGATTTGCCATTATTTGCAGATGAAAGTTGTGTGTTTGAAAAAGATGTAGAAAAATGTTATCAATACTTTCATGGCATTAATATCAAGCTAACCAAATGCAGTGGCATCACACCAGCTATCAGAATGATACAGAAAGCAAGAGAACTGGGTATGCAGGTTATGATGGGCAGTATGAATGAATCTACGATTGGCTCGGCTGCGATTGCCAATTTTCTTCCGCAACTGGATCATGTAGATATGGATGGCCCATTGTTATTATCACAGGATATTGCATCTGGAATTGAATTTGATTTTGGAGAGGTTCGGTTATCAGGCAGACCCGGATTAGGAATTGTTCCTATTGGATAAATAAATCACTTGCAGTAACACATTTTTAAGATGCTTTCCTTGTTTTTATTTTCGATCAAACGATAATTTTCACTAAACCCATTTAATAGGTCTTAACGAATCAATAACAGAGTTTGCCATTTCTGGCATTGCGTTTGGATGATAGTAAGTATAAAACTTTAGATTATGAAAAAGTTACTACTTACCTCAATGATCGTTACCGCTTTTCTTTTCGCAAACGAAACAAAAGCGCAGGTTAGGTTCAGAGCAAATATTCATATTGGAGCAAGGCCTGTAATTGTGCAGGACCATTATTATACGAATTACAGGAGACCTGTAATTGTGGAACAACCCGCCTATCCTGATTACTATTATGCAAACGGTGGATATTACGCAGACCACCGCTATGCAACCGTAAGAGACTATGACAGAGGTTACAGCAGAGGAAGAGAAATGGAGCATTTTGACCTTGACAGAGGTCGTAGCGAACATGGCAGATACGGACGCGGCAGAGGATAATTCCTTTACTATCCCGCTATGCTAAGGGCATGAAGAGAATTCTTCATGCCTTTTTTGTTGCAACCTGCTATGAAGATGACTGGGTGCAGAAAATGAGTTTTTTTTACTCAATGCGAATATCGAATTTCGTTGTTTAGAAAGTGTATGACAGAAGAAAGAACAGATAAATTATTGGGTGTGCTGAATAAGCGCCAGACCGATCTTGCGGTGGTAATGGAGAACGTGCATGACCCCCATAATATTTCAGCGGTGATGAGAACCTGCGATGCAGTAGGTATTCAGGATATATATGTACTCACTACTAAAATAGCTACCCATAAAAAATTTGGAGCCAGAAGCAGTAGCAGTGCTGCAAAATGGTTAACCATTCATCAATACACAGATGCGGTTACTTGTTTTGCGGATTTGCGTAAAAAGTATAGCAAGATATTGACCACACATCTGGGAACAGATTCAGTGGGTTTATATGATATTGATTTCACCCAAAGTATTGCCCTGGTTTTTGGGAATGAACATGATGGGGTAAGTGAGGAGATCCGGAATCTGGCCGATGGTAATTTTATTATTCCTCAAATGGGTATTATACAGAGCCTGAATATTTCAGTGGCCTGTGCTGTGAGTATTTATGAAGCCATGCGCCAGAAAACAATTGCCGGGCATTACCAGGAAACAAGGATGGAGGCAGAACGAATGGCTGAATTGAAGAAAAAATGGGGATTTTATGAAGATCAACTTCCAACAGAATGAAAAAGATATTGATTAGTATTTGCCTTCTGCTTATTTATGGATCGGTCGTGAGTCAGTCAGTCAAAAAAATAAAAATGGATGAACTCCTCCATTTAATGGATACCTGTAACAGTCCGCTGGTAATTAATTTTTGGGCGAGTTGGTGCGGCCCCTGTGTAAGGGAGATTCCCTGGTTTGAGAAGAATGTACAGGAAATGAAAGGGAAAAAAATTAAGCTGATCCTGGTAAGTCTTGATTTTGCGGATGAATTTCCTAAAGGAATCGCAGGTTTTGCCAGAAAGAACGGATATCAATCAGAGATCTATTGGCTGAATGAAACGAACACAGATGAATTTTGTCCCAAAATTGACAAATCATGGGATGGAACCATTCCGGTTACCATGATGGTAAACAATAAAAAGAAGTATCGAAAATTCTTTGGTCAGCAAATACCTGAAAAAAGACTGCAATTAGAATTGCAGCAATTAATTGATTGATTCCTCTTCCTCTTCTTCCCGTAATTTAGCCAATTTACGCAATAGGTATGAAACCACGTAAAGAGCCAACAGGCTTAAGATAGACATGATAACACCCGCCACACTTCCATAACGGATACCTTCAGCCAATGCATAAGTGGCAACGAAAAGGATGGCTAACACAAGAAAAATCCGGAATTTAGGGTTGGTGATCATGCGCAGTGATTTTGGTAATCAGTTTTTAGATGCAGAAATTACCCAATTTCCATAAATTTCAGAAAAATTATTTTAAAATGATTCTCCCTGGCTGGCTATTTCTTTCCAGCTTCTTTCTTCTGCTTCTTTTGTAAGATAGGTGATGCTGACATTCAGTTCAAATCCGATCAGGAGTATCAATGAATTAATATAAATAAGCAGCATAATAATCAAAACAGTACCAATAGAGCCATACACTTTATTGTAGGAAGCAAAATTGTTTACCCAGTAGGAAAACAGGATCGTGGTGGTTAAGGTGAGGATGGTGGCTAATATTGACCCGGGTGACAAAAGATTCCATCGCTTTTTAACCGATGGGGCAAACTTGTAAATAAAGGCAATTCCATAATATAAGAGTGCGACAATAATCAGCCATCGGGTAGCATTCCACCAGGATACCCGGGTTTCTTTCTGTAAATTAAATACATGCTTCAGCAGATAGATTAGCTGGGTTCTGCCCAGTAATAATAGCAGGGTAGAAATCAGCACCAATACTATCAATATCAAAGTAAGCCGGATAGCCCGCCATCTTTTGTAAAGGAAGATCTTTTTGTTTTCATGGATGGATTTATCAAATGTCCGGATAATTCCCATCATGGCATTGGATGCATAAAATACAAGTAAGATAAAACCAAAGGAAAATACGCCCACATGTTTGGCTAATAAACCATCTACTATATTCTTGATAAATTTGAATGTATCTGAATTGGGACTGATATCCTTAAATAAAGCCAGGATCTGTAATTCCAGTTTATCAGGTTGTGGCAGATAGGGTAGTAGTGAGAATAAAAACAAAACAGCCGCAGGCAAAGCCATGATCAGGTTAAACGAAATAGCGGCAGCTCTTTCATTCAAGCCAAGTTTATTCACTTGTTTTAAAAAGAATCCCACTACATCATATACCGGCAGTCCCCTGAATCCGGGTACTATCCAGTTTTTGCTTTTTCTAAGCAGAAAAGCAATGGGAGCGGACCTGAGTAGGATTCTTTCAATACGTGTCAATGCTGGGGTTCGTTTTGCTTTTTACGGGCCATATAGATATCCAGGGCTTTCTGGTATTCTTTGGCATATTGACTATGTTCAGCAAAATTGCTGCTGAAATGTGAATACCCGCTGAAATCACTTTTTGCCACAAAGAACAGGTAATCGGTTGCAGGAGCGCCTAATACGATATCTATTGTTTTAGCTGATGGTGTACAAATGGGCCCAGGAGGCAATCCTTTTCGCTTATATGTATTGTAAGGCGAAGGGTTGGACAGGTATTTTTCATAGATCCTGGTAAGGGCAAAGTCTTTCATGGCAAATTTGATGGTAGGACAGGCCTGTAATGCCATGCTTTTGTGTAAGCGGTTGAGGTATACACTGGCGATCTTGTATTTATCGCTCTCATAATTGGTTTCCTCTTCTACAATCGAGGCCAGTATATAGGTTTGTTCGGGAGTCAGATGTATGTTTTGTGCTTTATCCAGTCTTTCGTTCTTTTTCCAGAAAGCATTTTTAGCATCCGACAAGCGCTGAAATATTTTGGATAGCGGGGTTTTCCAGTAAAATGTATATGTATCCGGTATAATCAGTGTAAAAACGGTGCTGGTATCTACACCAAATCTTTCCAATGAATCATTTGATTGCAGGAATTGCATAACTGATAACGAATCTGGTGCCAGGTTTTTGCTGATCAGTCTGGCTAGATCTTCTTTGGTACGAAGTTTATTGATCACTAATTTATATTGCGCCAATGAGCCATTTTTGAGCATACGGGCAATACTAATCATGCTTTGCCCTTTTTTTACTTCATACCTTCCTGGCTTAATCTTATTCCAGTTACCAATTCGTGAAAACAACAGGGAGAAGACAAAAGCGTTTTTAATGATATCTTTTTGTTCCAGAGCCTCTAATACAGACGCTTTGCCGGTTTGTCCTTCTGGTATCTCAAAGCTTTGCATTTTCTCTGAAAAACCGGTTCCAGAGCCTATCAGCACCCAGCCCAAGTAACCGGCAGTAAGAAGCAGGATAAGAATTAGCGTAGTGGCTGCTTTTTTCATGACATCAATTTAAATAAAAACCCTGTCTGAAACGACAGACAGGGCAATTAAGTATCTTTTTATTCCTTTATTTCTTTCCAGAATCCGATTTCGGTGTTGCTGTAGTAGCAGCTGGCGGTGTTGCAGCCGCTGGGGCTGGAGCAGTTTGTGAAGTATTCACTTTCTGTAATATTGAAGTATCCGCTCCGGCAGTACCGCCTTTCAGGAATAGGGTTGAGAAGAGTGCCAATACCGCAATAATACCTGCAAAAAGCCAGGTTCCTTTTTCCAGCACATCTGTTGTCTGTTTTACCCCCATCAACTGGTTGCTGAATCCACCTACATTACCGGATAAACCACCACCTTTTGGGTTTTGAACCAAAACCATAAACCCCAGTCCAACAGAGGCAACCACGATGAGAATTAAAAACAAAATGATCATATTATACTTCTTTTAATTGTTCTATTTTGGACGCAAAATAACTGGATTTTTCAGGATTTAAGAAACTTAATTTCTTGTAGAGCTGAATGGCTTTGTCGGTAAGTCCCTGTTTTACCAATACTTCTGCCATGGTTTCCGTTAAGATTTCTCTTTTTTGGTTTGAATTTTGAGCCGTTTGTACAACCGCTTGCTCCAATTCGAAGTTGGCTACCAGGCTTTTGGGATTTACTTCACCATGTTTTACCTGTTTCAGCCAGTCGGTAAATTTCAGCAAATGGGTGGTTAATTTGTCCTGGGGAATCTTAGTCAGGTCAACAATAATCCCCAAAGAAGCAAAATAATCCACTGTAAACAACTGTTCTCCATTAGAATCAATATCCAGTTTGGCATCCGGGGCTACGGGTTTCTTAAAGTCTTCCAGTTGACCCGAAAGAAGCGAACTGATCTTTTCGTTAGAAGCGTTTGTTTCTATTTCAGGAAAGGTTTCCTCTTTTTCCAATTCAGGTAGGGGATCAGTAATTATTTGTCCCGGCACTGAAGCGGGAGCCGGATCAATATTTCTCATCATTTCCTTTACCGCTTCCACGGTAGGGATATCGATGCTTTTGGTAAAGGATACGACGGGTGCTGGTTCCTGATGTGTTGCGGGTTCCTGGAGAGGGGTTACGGGTTCATGTAAAGGGGAAGTAATCGCTTCTTCTCCTTTAAATTTGGGGCGACTGATACCATCATCCACCAATTGGTATTGTAACCAGTAAGGATTGGTGAAATAGAGAGCTGTTTTCAGCGTTTGCAGCACCACCATCGGGTGTTCGTCTTTCTTAAACTGGTAAGCAAGCAGGCATTGAGCAGGGGCAAAATATGGATAGGCATCAGCAAGTTGCTGAATGGAATCCTGAGATCGATGGTTGATCTCGGTTTGACCGGTTAGATAGTATAATGCTTTTTCCTGCGAGAGATTCATTTGATAAAAGTACAGTTTGATTACCAGTTTGAAAAAATACGATTAAAAATATCATCCGTTAAACTTCTGACAATTTCATCCAGCAATTGCGATTCTGCCGATTGAAAAGTAACATTGGCTGAGTAGTCAAAACTTCTCGTCACATCAAACTCATCGGTTTTATTATCCAATGTTTTTTTCAATACAATATGTACCGTAACGTTTAACCGGTTGGTATTTGCCTGTTGTGCACTCACGCCTACGGTTTGGGTAGGGTCGTATGAAGTAACGGTTCCGCTGATGATATAATGCGCATCATCGCTATTGGTTCTGGTTAATTTGGTTCCAGAAGTAATCTTAGACAAAATTTTATCCGTCAGCATCTGACTAAACTGCGGATTAATATACCGGGCTTTATTTTCAATAAACAAAACCTTCACTGTCTTAATTTTCGGATCCACCGAAGCATCATTAAACTTATATACACCACAGCTATTCAAAAATA
>CAIWKU010000408.1 GCA_903913355.1 uncultured Bacteroidota bacterium
GTGGCGGGCGCTTATTTTAAAGTAATGACAGATACCATGATCATTACCCTGGTATGCTCCTTTTTTGTAACCTGGATCATTTTACCAGTACTCTACTTATTATTTACCAGGAATGCTTCTGTGAATTCCTTGGGTAAAAAACAGAAAGCCCATGCAGTGAAAAACCAGCGATGGGTTGGATTTTTTATTAAAAGACCCGTATTCAGTTTTCTGATTGTGCTGGCATTGGGCTATTCTGTGTATTATATCTATCCCAAACTGGAAACAGGCTTCTTACCTGAAATGGATGAGGGCAGTATTGTATTTGATTATAATTCACCACCCGGTACTTCGCTGGAAGAAACCGATCGGATCCTACACGAAGTAGAGAAAATACTGGTAACTGTTCCTGAAGTAGAAGCCTATAGCCGAAGAACCGGAACACAAATGGGATTCTTTATCACTGAACCGAATAGGGGCGATTACCTGATTCAGTTAAAGAAAAGCAGGGAGAAAACCACAGAAGAAGTGATTAGTGATATCCGCAAAAGAGTGGAATCTACACAGCCTTCTTTACGGATTGATTTTGGACAGGTGATCGGTGATATGCTGGGCGATCTGATGACTTCCGTACAACCCATTGAAGTAAAAATATTCGGGAACGATCAGGCTAAATTACAGGAGCTTTCTAAAAAAGTATCCGGCATTATATCGCATATAGAAGGAACGGCCGATGTATTTGACGGAATTGTTATTGCTGGTCCCTCGATTAATATTGAGCCCAATAATACGATGCTGGCACAATATGGTATTACGCCGGCAAATCTTCAGTACCAATTACAATCTTCTTTGGAAGGAAATGTAGTGGGCTCCGTTTATGATAAGGACCAGTTAAGTGATATCCGATTGGTGTATCCGGGTAATAAAACATTGAGTGTTGCGGGCATCAACCGAACCCCCATCTTTCTTCCCAATGGAAAATTGCAACCGATACAACACCTGGCCAATGTGCAAATCAATACAGGTGATGCTGAGATTCAGAGGGAAAATCTGCAATCGATGGGTGTGGTTACAGCAAGACTGGAAGGCCGCGATCTCGGTAGTGTAATGAAGGATATACAGAAAGAAGTAGGCAACAGCATATCCTTACCACAAGGTTATGCTATTGATTATGGCGGCGCTTACGCCGATCAGCAGCAATCTTTCAAAGAATTATTAATGATACTGATTACTTCGAGTTTATTAGTATTCGGCGTAATTCTTTTCCTGTTCAAGGATTTTAAAATTGCCTGCATTATTTTATTGATTGCCGTATTAGGTATCAGTGGAAGTTACCTTGGACTTTACTACACGCATACTGCATTAAATGTAGGTAGCTATACCGGTCTGATCATGATTGTGGGAATTATTGGAGAAAATGCAATCTTTACCTTCCTTCAGTTCAAAGAATCGCTGAAACAGTCCAATAATACCGACCAGGCAATCATTTATTCGATCTCAACCCGGTTACGGCCCAAATTAATGACGGCATTGGGGGCCATTATCGCCCTTTTGCCCATTGCCCTCGGTATTGGAACGGGTGCCCAATTACACCAGCCCCTGGCCATTGCCGTAATTGGTGGTTTTATCATTGCCCTGCCCTTGTTATTAATTGTGTTACCTAGTTTTATCCGTTTAGCCTATAAGCATAAAACAACGATAACCCCTAATTCAGAATCTCTACAAAATGGATAAATAGCTTTATCAGGTAAAATTAATAACCATATGAAAAAGATTTTATTTGTATGTGCTGCCTTTATCTCGCTGGTTGTGGCCGGTCAGAAAAACGATGCGCCTCTTGATGCCAAAAATGCTTTTGCCAAATCCTATCCCAATGCCAGTAATGTAAAATGGGATAAAGAAAACGGAGCATTCGAAGTAGATTTTCAATGGAACGGGAAAAAAATGTCGGCCCTGTATGATGCCAAAGGAATTTTAAAAGAGTCTGAAGTATCCATACCTGTGAACGAATTACCTGCATCAGTTACGGAATACCTCGCCAAAAATTACAAAGGCATTCCTGTTAAAGGCGCTGCCAAAATCACAAAAGCAGATGGCACCGTTAATTTGGAAGCAGAAATAAAAGGAAAAGATATTTTATTCGACACAAATGGTAAATTCATAAAAGAAGTGAAAGATTAATTTTCAATCAGTAAACAAAAACATACGCATTCTACAATATAAAATCAAACACTAAACCACCGTAATATCATGAAACAATCCATCATTTGCTTATCTATCATTGCCCTGATCAGTGGCAGTGCCTTTTCCGCCAAGGCCCAATCAGGCTACCATGTTACCAAAACCTTTCATGTGGCCAGTCCGGGTGGATGGGATTACCCCGCATCCGATCCAGGTTCCAACAAATTATATCTGTCACATGGCTCACAGGTAAATATCCTGGATAAAACCACCGGCGATTCTGTTGGCTTTATTCCAAACACTACCGGTGTTCATGGTATTGCTTTTGTAGATGACCTGGGAAAAGGGTATACCAGCAATGGCCGTTTGAATAATGTAACCGTATTTGATTTGAAAACATCGAAAATACTGGGACAGGTTGCTACTGGAAAAAACCCCGACTGGATCATGTACGATCCTTTTACCAAAAAGATCGTAACCAGTAACCATACCGGTGGAGATCTTACTGTAATTGATCCGGCTACCGACCAGGTTGTCGCTACCATTTCACTCAACGGCGCCAAACTGGAAACCGTAGTAAGTGATCTTGCAGGAAAATTATTTGTAAACGCAGAAGATAAAAACGAGATCGTGGTAGTTGATATCGTAAAATATCAGGTACTGAGTCATTGGTCACTTGCGCCAGGTGAAAGTCCAACCGGTTTGGAAATTGATGTAAAAACAAAAAGGCTGTTTGCCACCTGCGAAAAACTACTGGTTATCGTGGATGCCACCAATGGAAAAATCGTTGATAAATTACCTATCGGCGAAGGAACAGATGGTGTAGCGTTTGATCCTTCTACTAAATTAATTTTCACTGCCAATGGAGAAGGAACGGTAACCGTAGTAAAAGAAATCAGTAAAGATGAGTTTACAATAATTGATAATGTGGTTACCAAAAGAGGGGCCAGAACCATTACCATCGATACCAAAACCCATACTGTATTTTTACCTACTGCTGATTATGAACCCCTGGCAGCAGATGCGCCAAAAAATACAAGACCTAAAATGGTAAACGGATCTTTCCAGGTAGTTGTGTTGGAGAAGAAATAAAAGAATAGGTTATAAATAATAATTGGCTTTTAGTCTGATGATATTGATTGAACGATTAGATTCAATACTACTCAGTCTAAAAGCCAATTTTTTAATTAAACGCTTCCCGAACCCTGTCAAAGAAACTCTTATCTCCTTTATTCGGATTTGGTTTGAAATTCTCGCTATGATTCATTTTTTCCAATGCCTCTTTTTCTTCTGCACTCAGGTTCTGGGGTGTCCATACGCTTACCTGTATTAACTGATCGCCTTTGGCATATCCCTGCACTTCAGGAAAACCCTTCCCTTTTAAACGGAAAATTTTACCGCTCTGTGTTCCGGGTGGTATTTTGATTTTTGCTCTTCCATCAATCGTAGGCACTTCTACATGGGTACCAAAAGCCGCATCAGGAAAGGATATATGTAAATCGTAAGCAACATTGAGTCCGTCTCTGTGTAAATCTGCATGTGGTTCCTCTTCAATCTGTATGATCAGATCTCCGGGCGCACCTCCTCTTTCTCCGGCATTTCCTTTTCCATTCATGCTTAACTGCATTCCTTCCTGTACACCGGCAGGTATTTCAATACTAATCGTTTCTTCCCCATATACCCTTCCCTCTCCTTTACAGGCACCGCATTTGGCAGTTACTGTGGTTCCTTCCCCATTACAGGTTGGACAGGTACTTACCGTTTGCATCTGACCCAGAAAAGTATTTGTAACCCTTCTTACCTGTCCACTGCCATTACAGGTAGAACAGGTTTGTAAACTATTTTTATCTTTTGCTCCATTACCTCCGCAGGTAGTACAAAGCACATGCTTTTTCACTTTTACATTTTTGATCACGCCTTTGGCAATCTCTTCATAAGTGAGTTTCATCTTAATCCGAAGATTACTACCCCGCTGTCCACGTGCCCTGCCGGCACCACCGCCACCACCTCTTCTGCTACCACCGCCAAAAAAACTGCCAAATACATCGTCTCCGAAAATATCTCCAAACTGACTGAAGATATCTTCTGTATTCATACCACCGCTAAAACCACTGCCGCCGTTGGTACCCGGACCAAAAGCAGCATGACCAAAACGATCATATTTTGATTTCTTATCCGTATCGCTTAGTATTTCATAGGCTTCTGCGGCTTCCTTGAATTTTTCTTCCGCTTCCTTATCACCGGGGTTTCTGTCCGGGTGGAACTGCATGGCAACTTTGCGGTAAGCTTTTTTTATTTCATCAGCCGACGCCGATTTGCTTACCCCTAATATTTCGTAAAAATCTCTTTTAGTAGCCATTTACAGGTGACATTTAAAACTGAGCATTGATTTGATTTATCCAATACAATTACTCAATATGGGGTGATTACCTAATTTATCATTTTCCAACAACCACTTTTGCAAAGCGAATCAGCTTATCATTCAGATAATAGCCTTTTACCACTTCATCCAATACTTTGCCTTTCAACTCTTCGGTTGGCGAAGGAATTTCCGTAATCGCTTCATGCTTCTCTACATCAAAGTCAGTATGAATACTCTCCATTGCCTTAACTCCTTTATTCTGAAGTGTTGAACGAAGCTTATTAAATACCAGTTGGATCCCTTCTTTTTGTACAGCAATATCTGCATTGGCTTGTATCTGCTTTTCCGCACGGTCACAATCATCCAGCACATCCAATAAGGATACGATCACATCTTTCCCGGCTGTTTGTATGAGTTCCAGCCTTTCTTTGGCCGTTCTGCGTCTGAAATTATCAAATTCTGCCATCAGGCGGAGGTATTTATCCTTTTGCTCCTGTAATTCATCGGCTAATTTCTCTAATTCCCCCTCCTCAGAAAGCGGATCATTCAAAATAACCGTGCCGGCTGCATTTTCGTCAGTATTCATACCCATTCCGGTAACCTGGTCAACTGTTTCGGCGTTTTGCGTCAATTCTTTTTCTTCCATAATGTTTATTCTAATACCAGCAATACTGTCAAAAATATTGCCGGGACAAAGAAAAGGGAAAAATTGGCAGAACCGAAACCCGATTTAATCAAAAAACACCCTCCCACCCTTCACAACCACCAACCATCCACCCCCACAACCCTAAACCCTAAACCTTAAACCCTAAACCATTCTCTATATTTGCCAGATGACAAAAGTGTACCTAAGGAAAAAGATTGCTCCCAGAATTGCCAATGGCCATCCCTGGATCTATGGAAATGAAGTGGACCATATTGAGGGGCCGGTTGAAGGTGGAGAGATCGTGGAAGTGTATTATGGACCGGATAAATTTGCCGGCAAAGGATATATCAATCCAAAATCGCAAATATTGGTTCGTTTACTGACCCGGAAGAATGAGCCGATTGATGATGCTTTTTTCCTGAGGCGGATCAAAGAAGCCTGGCAGTATCGTCAAAAAATCGGTCTCACCGAAAACTGCCGCCTGGTATTTGGCGAAGCCGATCAATTACCCGCTTTAGTGATTGATAAGTTTAACGACTATTTTGTTTTACAGACCCTTTCACTGGGAATGGATAAATGGAAACCCGCCATCGTTCAATCACTCGAAACCCTGTTTTCTCCAAAAGGCATTTA
>CAIWKU010000409.1 GCA_903913355.1 uncultured Bacteroidota bacterium
CACATCCGCCACATGTGTACAAATGGTATCCAGAAAGTGACGATCGTGACTAACCACCAACACGATATTTTCATAATCCGCCAGAAAATTCTCGAGCCATCCTATGGTTTCTATGTCCAGTCCGTTGGTAGGCTCATCCAATAATAATATATCCGGGTTACCAAAAAGGGCCTGTGCCAATAATACCCTCACTTTAAACGTACTGGGTATATCTTTCATAAGACTCTGGTGCATTTCTTCCTTTACACCCAAACTGCTTAATAAACTTCCGGCATTGCTTTCTGCCTCGTAACCGCCCATCTCCCCAAATTCTCCTTCCAGTTCCCCTGCTTTCATCCCGTCTTCTTCGGTAAAATCTGCTTTGGCATAAATGGCATCACGCTCATGCATCACATCCCATAAACGCTTATGTCCCATTAACACGGTATTCAATACAGTACACTCATCAAATTCAAACTGATTTTGCTTCAACACGGCCATACGCTCGCCGGGAGTAATTTCAACCGTGCCTTTATTGGGTTCTATTTCACCACTCAGGATCTTTAAAAATGTTGATTTTCCGGCACCATTTGCCCCAATCACACCATAACAATTCCCTTTAATGAAATTGATATTTACCTCATCAAACAATACCCTTTTGCCATATGCCAGGGTGATATTTCTTGCACTGATCATTTGTTTTGCGCTGTTTTTCGGCGGCAAAAGTAAGGTTTCGTAACGGATTTGAGGGTAAGATGTTGAAAACAGTTACCGGGAATAATAGTGCTAAAAGCCGCTTAAATAATTAAATTTAACCTTTGTTCAGTTAAAAAATCACCTGCCAGTTTTATTTTCAACAAAACCAAAATCGCCATTATGCTTTCCAAGATCAACCCATTTCTTACCCTATTATTGATCGTTGCCATTTTATCTGGCTGCCAGACAACCCAGAAAGACACCCGACTGGATAAAGCTTCACGTGAAAATAAAAATGGTTGGATCTATGTGCACCTGGAAGGCTCGCCTGCTACCATCGGTTACCAGCATGGTTTTTTATTGGCCAATGATATCGATACTTCTGTTCAGGCAGTAAAACACCTGCTTACGCATGAAACCAAAAAAGACTGGAATTTTTACAGAGATGCTGCCAAAAATTTTCTCTGGAATAAGCTGGACCGTGAATACAAAGATGAAATCAATGGAATTGTGGAAGGTCTCCAGGCAAAACACCTGAATTATGATAGTCTGGATATCACGGCCTATAATGCATTGGAAGAACTGGCTTACTACTATGTTCCGCAGGTACAGGAAAAAGAAAAAGCAGGTACGGGCCTAAACAAAGCACCTGGTAATTGCAGCGCTTTTATTGCCACAGGCAGTTATACCAGTGATGGAAAGATTGTGATCGGGCATAATAACTGGACCTCCTATATAACCGGTCAACACTGGAATGTAATCGCAGATATCGTTCCACAAAAAGGGAATCATATTTTGATGGATTGTATGCCCGGTTTTATTCATAGTGGGGATGATTTTCTCATTACGGCCAATGGATTGCTGATTACAGAAACGACCATTACACAGTTCATCGGGTTTGATACCACAGCCGTTCCTGAATTTGTTCGTGCCAGAAAAGCCGCGCAATACAGTAATAGTATTGATGATGTGATCAAATATTTTACCGATGGAAATAACGGCGGATACGCTAATGACTGGCTGATAGGTGATACCAAAACCAATGAAGTTGCCAAATTGGAACTGGGTCTTAAAAATACCATTGTCTGGCGCTCAAAAGATACCGCTATGATCGGTTCTAATTTCCCCAGCGATCCCAAGCTAATCAAAGAAGAAACCACGTTCAATGTAAACGACAAAACCAGTTCTCCCAATGCCCGCAAATTGCGTATGGAGCAATTGGTGTTGGTTGATTTAAAAGGCAAATTAAATATTGAAACGGGTAAGCAGGTAGAAGGGGATCATATGGATGCATTACAAAGTAAAAATGCCAATAACCGTTGCGTAATCTGCGGACATATCGATGAAGATGCCAAAGGATGTGCCGAATGGGATCTCCCCGCCTACTATCCCATGGGAGCCGTTCAGGGAAAAGTAACTACTGCCGATCTGGCCAAAAACATGCAGCTATGGGCTCATATGGGTCACCCTTGCGGACAAGACTTTATCGGCGAAAAATTTTACAAAGCCCATCCCGAATTTGAATGGCAATCAAAGTACCTGAAGAATATGCTCTCATATCCATGGACTTTGTTTGAAGCAAAAAAATGAGTGGAAGGCAAAAAATGATTTTAGTTACTTACTGATTTTTTTTTGATTTTGGTTTAGCTGTTGGCTGTTGGCTGTTGGCTTTTGGCTTTTGGATTCTGATCTACCATTCTGCTCTCGCACTTGGCGACTCTTCCAGAGAACTAAATTCTCCTGCCTGGTATTTATAGTAAGCAGTAATGGCAATCATGGCGGCATTATCTGTGCAGTATTCAAATTTGGGTATATAGGTTTTCCAGCCTTCCTTCTCACCCATTTGCTGCAAACCTGCTCTTAATCCGCTATTGGCGCTTACGCCACCGGCTATACAAACGTTTTTTACACCTGTTTCTGTAACCGCTTTTTTCAGCTTTTTGAGAAGTATCTGTATTATAGTGTATTGAACTGATGCACAAAGATCATTGCGGTTCGTTTCAATAAAACCCTGTTCTTGTTTCTGTAAAAAATAGAGAACGGAAGTCTTTAAGCCGCTGAATGAAAAATTCAATTCGGGTATTTGTGGTTCCGCAAATTTGAATTTCTTAGGGTCGCCTTCTTTGGCATATTTATCTACTAATGGGCCGCCAGGATAAGGCAGTCCCAATAATTTCGCCGTTTTATCAAATGCCTCACCCGCCGCATCATCAATGGTTTCACCAATCACTTTCAAATCCAATGGCGAACGGGCCAGAACAATTTGTGTATGTCCACCGCTAACCGTTAAACATAAGAATGGAAAGGCAGGCCTTTCCTCCGGAATCAGGTTGGCCAACACATGCGCCTGCATATGATGCACGGCAATCAAAGGTTTATCAAGCGACACAGCTAAAGACTTCGCAAACTGTGCCCCCACCAAAAGACTTCCAATCAGTCCGGGTGACTGTGTATACGCAATGGCGTTGATGGTGGCGAGTTGCGGGTTATGAATTAGAGGTTGTGCGTTACGGGTTGTGTGTTCAGGAAAAGCGATATCCAGAGCAGCGCTAACAACAGGCACAATATTTTGCATATGCGCCCTGCTCGCCAATTCAGGCACCACTCCCCCATACCGCTCATGAATGGTTTGATTGGCTATACAATTGGATAAAATTCTCCCATCCACACAAACCGATGCCGAAGTCTCATCACAAGAAGATTCTATTGCTAAAATAGAGATTGACAAATTACAAAAATTAACTGCTGATTAATTAGGTGATCAAATTCTTACATTTTCATTCCGCACAAAATAATTTTCAAATTTTCAAATTCACAAATTTTCAAATTACTTAGTCCTAATCGCCACCACCGGATCCATCCTTGCTGCAATAGAAGCAGGTATAATACCCGAAACAATACCCAATATGATACAAATACTCAAGGCAAGACCAATAATATTACCTGCAATAAAAATCGGGAAGGGCAATACGGTACTGAGTACAAGCGATAATAATCCCACAAGACCCAGACCTATCAATCCGCCGATAATACATAAAAAGGCGCTTTCTATCAAAAACTCGGTAAGTATGGTTCGCTTTTTGGCGCCCAGGGCTTTTTTAAGACCTATCTGACTGGTTCTTTCTCTAACCGTTACAAACATGATATTGGCTACACCGAAAGCACCTACAATCAGGCTCAAACCTGCAATCGCCCATCCACCCGCACTTACCTGGCCAAAAAATCCTTTTACCTGTTCGCTAAACATCGCCACATCATTACAACTGAAATTGTCTTCCGCAACGGGACTCAATCTTCTTACCTGTCGCATCACCCCAACCAACTCATCCTGCAAAGCTGCAGATGGAATATTGGGTTTGCCCTGGACCATGATAAAGGGACTACTATTATCCGGATTATAAATACTGGCAAAATACTGGTAAGCAACGATAACAGATTTATCATAGTCAAATCCACCCACAAAACTCTGCCCCTGTTTCTTGATCACGCCCACCACTATCAGCCTTTTACCGCTATAGGTAATTTCCGATCCGACTGCTTTTTCAGGGTTATCAAATAATTCATCTGCTACGGTATATCCAATGATGGCGGTAGGTGTTCCACGAAGAAACTCTGATTCGTTCAGGTACCGACCGTGTTCGATATCGATGGTTTGAATGGTATTGAACTCTTCGGATACTCCATACATATTTACACTGCTCAATACATTATCCTTATAATCTATATTCACAGTATTAGAAACAAAAATAGCTGCATTCGCCGCTAATTGACTCTTCACTTTAATAAAACGCATCTCCTCGATTTTCATAGGCGGACGCTTCATATATTTCCACCAGGGATAATCATTACCCCCGCCATAATTCCATTTGTCAACATAAATAGTATTGTTTCCAAAGGATTTGATATCGTTCTGCACTTTCCTTTCCAGACTGTCCACTGTTGCCAATACGCCAATGATACAGAAGATACCGATGGTGATCCCAAAAAGAGAAAGAAAAGTCCGCAATTTGTTTACCCAAAGCTCCTGAACCGCCATGCGGAAACTATTCCATAATATGCTTAATAGTTTTAACATGGTTCAAATGTAAGAGAGCTTGGGCTTAGACGGAAGTATTTTTATGTAAACGGTAGCATCTGCTGTTCAGGAATCCGTCCGGTTAAAGAACAGTAAACTCAACAACCGAACTTTTTAGTATGATTTTCGTCATATATAACAGATTGTAAAGCTTGCATAGGAATAAAATGCTGACAAAAAATTTTTTGGTTTAGAGTATAGCATTGCTTCCTGTGCTATTTTTGCAGCGATTTCATCAAATACAAACTTGCACTATGACCTGGAAACAAGTCTTCACTTCATCAGTAGGAAAGAAACTGGTGATGGCATTTACCGGCATTTTTCTGATACTTTTTCTGATTGTTCATGCCGGACTGAACGCCTGTATCTGGGCCAATGACGGTGGTGAAATGTTCAGTAAAGGGGCCCATTTTATGGGTGCCAACTGGGTTCCTCGTGTATTAGAGATCGGGTTGTTTGTGGGTCTGATCCTGCATATTATCCAGGGCCTGATGCTGGAATTCAGTAATCGCGGTAAAAAAGCAATCGGATATGCAGTCAGCTATAGCAAAGGCAGTAAATGGTATAGCAGAAGCATGGGCTTACTCGGAACCCTGATTTTATTGTTCCTCGTGATGCATCTTTATCATTTCTGGTTACCTAACCGTTCACACCAGGGGTTCTTACTGGGTGAAGAGATCAATCTGTACGAAAAAATGAAATTGGTGTTCAGTGAATTATGGGTGGTAATCCTGTATGTGCTGGGTTGTCTTTCCTTAGGGTATCACCTCGCACATGGTTTCCAAAGCGCTTTCCGCACTTTGGGCGTGCATAACAAACGCTATAATTTATTGATTACTTCAATAGGATATGGATTTTCCATCTTTATCCCATTGGCATTTGCCATGATGCCTGTGAGTTTTTATCTAGGATGGATTGGTTGATAATTAGCAATTAACAATTAGTAACCAAAACTGATTAGTAAGAACAGGAATCAGAACAAACCTCAAATCTTCAAACCTCTCATATGTTAGATGCAAAAATTCCGGCAGGTCCTTTGGATGATAAATGGACAGAGTATAAGGGTCATTGTAAACTGGTAAATCCTGCCAATAAGCGCAAATTGGAAGTGATTATTGTGGGTACAGGATTGGCCGGTGCTTCTGCTGCTGCTTCCCTGGGTGAGTTGGGATATAAAGTGAAAGCATTTTGTTTTCAGGATTCTCCCCGTCGTGCGCACTCCATTGCCGCTCAGGGTGGTATTAATGCTGCCAAAAATTATCAGAATGATGGAGATAGTGTATTCCGTCTTTTTTATGATACCATTAAAGGGGGTGATTACCGCGCACGTGAATCCAATGTACATCGCCTTGCTGAAGTGAGTGCCAATATTATCGACCAGTGTGTAGCACAAGGTGTTCCTTTTGCCCGTGAGTATGGTGGCTTATTGAGTAACCGTTCTTTCGGTGGTACACAGGTGCAAAGAACTTTTTATGCTGCCGGACAAACCGGTCAGCAGTTATTAATAGGTGCGTACCAGGCCCTCGAGCGCCAGGTAGCATTGGGTAATGTGAAAATGTATAGTCGCCATGAAATGCTCGAGATCGTTAAGATTGATGGAAAAGCAAGAGGTATCATTGCCCGCGACCTGGTGAGTGGTAAACTGGAAAGACATTTTGGACATGCTGTATTACTTTGTTCCGGCGGATATGGTAATGTGTTTTACCTCTCCACCAATGCGATGGGCAGTAATGTTACAGCAGCATGGAAAGCACATAAACAAGGTGCTGCCTTTGCCAACCCATGTTTTACACAAATTCACCCTACCTGTATTCCGGTAAGTGGCGATCACCAGTCCAAACTGACCCTGATGTCAGAATCTCTGCGTAATGATGGCCGGATCTGGGTGCCTTTGAAAAAAGGAGATACACGCAAAGCAAGTGAGATCCCGGAAGACGAAAGAGATTATTACCTGGAAAGAAGATACCCTGCATTTGGTAACCTGGTTCCACGCGATGTGGCATCCAGGGCCGCTAAAGAGAGATGTGATGAAGGATATGGTGTTGGTACCAGCAAACAGGCTGTGTATTTGGATTTTAGCGCGGCAATTATTCGTTATGGGAAAATTGAAGCGGGTAAAGAAGGGAATGACCATGCCCCTGAAGAAGAAATCATCACTCTCGGAAAAGCCGTGGTGAAAGAAAAATACGGTAACCTTTTCGATATGTATGAAAAGATCACCGGCGAAAATCCGTATGAGATTCCGATGCGCATCTACCCTGCCGTTCACTATACCATGGGTGGATTATGGGTGGATTACGAATTGCAAACCACCGTACCCGGTTTGTATTCTTTGGGAGAAGCCAATTTCTCTGATCACGGTGCCAACCGCTTAGGTGCCTCGGCTTTAATGCAGGGATTGGCAGACGGCTATTTTGTGATCCCTTATACCATTGGTAATTACCTGGCAGATGAAATCTATAATAAAGCCATCGAAACCTCGCACCCGGCTTTTGAAGAAACAGAGAAAATGGTAGCCGAGCGCATCAATACCCTGATGAATATCAAAGGAACCAAAACGGTAGAAAGTTTTCATAAACGTTTGGGTAAGATTATGTGGGATAAATGCGGAATGGCCAGAAATGCAAAAGGATTGGAAGAAGCCATTGCAGAAATCCAGGCATTGAAAAAAGAATTCTGGAGCGATGTGAAAATACCCGGAAGCATTGAAGAGATGAACCCAGAACTGGATAAAGCCAATCGGGTAGCCGATTTCATTGAACTGGGTGAACTCATGTGCAAAGATGCCCTTAACCGCAACGAAAGCTGCGGCGGACATTTCAGAGAAGAATACCAAACACCGGATGGAGAAGCTTTACGTGATGATGTGAACTATATGTATGTAGCTGCCTGGGAATACAAAGGCGATCATAACTGGGAGCTGCATAAAGAACCATTGGTATATGATGTAATCAAACCGACGCAGAGGAATTATAAGTAGTTGTGCTGGGGATTTACCGCAATGCAATTTGAAAATTTGAAAATTTGAAAATGTGGTAATTTGAAAATTGGTTTTTACATGCCAAAATTTCAAATTATGAGGAATGATCGGGAAAATATCATTGTGGTTAAGTCGGTGAATTTTTCGTTAGCATTGATTACGTATTGTGAAGTTCTTGAACAGGAAAGAAAATTTGTAATAGCCAAACAGCTTCTGCGCTCAGGCACCTCAATCGGGGCCAATATTTTTGAAGCACAGAATGCTGAAAGCAGGAATGATTTTATTCACAAAATGAAGATAGCCGCCAAAGAAGCCAGCGAATCTTTGTACTGGTTACTCTTATGTGAAAAAAGTCAATCTTATCCTTTCGATAAGCAGTTAAAAAATAATCTCGAAGAGATTATCAAAATCCCATCCCGGATCATTGCTTCATCAAAAAGGTAAATCATTTTCAAATTTTCAAATTTTCAAATTTTCAAATTAATATATGCAACACCACGAAATGAATCTAAACCTCAAAGTTTGGAGACAAAAAAACAAAGACAGCAAAGGGGAATTCAAACTGTATCGTGTGGAGAAGATTTCTACGGAAATGAGCTTTCTCGAAATGTTTGATGTGTTGAATGAGCAGTTGATCCGTGACGGGGATGACCCGATTACGTTTGATCATGACTGTCGCGAGGGTATCTGTGGTGCCTGCTCGATGTATATTAATGGAAAGCCGCATGGTCCTTGGCAGGCCAATACTACCTGTCAGTTGCATATGCGTGCGTTTAAAGATGGTGATACCATTGTGGTTGAGCCCTGGAGAGCGAATTCTTTTCCAGTGATCAAAGATTTGATGGTAGATCGTTCTGCATTCGACAGAATCATTCAGGCAGGTGGATTTATTAGCGTGAATACGGGTAATGCGGTTGATGGCAATTCTCTTCCGATACCTAAAGATGATGCTGATGCATCCTTCGCAGCGGCCATGTGTATTGGTTGCGGTGCCTGTGTAGCGGCCTGTAAAAACAGCAGTGCCATGCTTTTCTTAAGTGCCAAGGTTTCGCATCTGGCTTTATTACCACAAGGTGACCCTGAGCGTAAAACAAGGGTTATGAATATGGTGGCACAAATGGATAAAGAAGGTTTTGGTGCCTGCACCAATACCGGTGCTTGTGAAGCTACCTGTCCGAAAGAGATTTCAATTAGTAATATAGCAAGACTGAACCTGGAATATTTATCTGCTGGGTTAACTGCTGATAAATAGTTTTTTTATCGCTAAGAACAAGAGAGCGCGGAGTTGGATCAGAGAAATCTCTGTCTAATCTCTGCGCTCTCTTGTTCTTAGCGGTGAATCCATCTTTACTCAGCAAGTTTCTTTTTCTTCAATACCAGGGCACTAATCAAAGACACCACCAATCCA
>CAIWKU010000410.1 GCA_903913355.1 uncultured Bacteroidota bacterium
ATCATTATCAGCATCAAACATTAATCCACCCCAACTCCAGTCTGAAGCCTGCACACCACAATAATTTGCAATTTCTTTAAACTTACCATTCTTATTGTTTAACTGGATGGTATTCTGCATAAACTGGTGGTAGAAACCAGACTTTTCTTTTAAACGATATACGTCAATATTATCAAATGAAGTAGTCGTTTTTAGGCGAAAATTATCTTCCGGTAACATGTCTGTTGTGAATATATCCGGATAGCCATCATTATTAATATCTCCCATATCAGCTCCCATTGAAGCTAAACTAATGTGCTGTAAACGAGTCTCTAACTCATCTTTGAACGTCCCATTCTGCTGGTTGATATACAGGTAATCTCTTTCAAAAAAATCATTTGAAACATATATGTCTGGCCAACCGTCACCATTTACATCTCCTACTGTTACTCCTAATCCAAAACTGATAAGGCTTCCATGAATACCCGCTTCACGACTAACTTCTGTAAATTTTCCGTTGTCGTTTCTAAAGAGATGATCCCCTCCTCCTTTTAACATTTCCGGGATATCCCATTTTTCGGCAGGCAGTTCTCGTCTATTGGCATAATTGAGTGTATTAACAGGAATCGGACTATTGTTGATAATAAAACAATCTAGGTCCCCATCTCCATCATAATCAAAAAAGGAAGCCTGCGTAGTATAGTATCCTTCATTGGCTAATCCATATTTTTCAGCAGATTCAGTAAAAGTGAGGTCATGATTATTGATGAATAATTGATTTTTTCGCAATTCAGGGCTGAGCATATTACCTGCGTTGCAAACAAAAATGTCTAACCACCCATCATTATTAACATCTACTAAAACAACCCCGGTACTCCATTGCTGTTTGTCAATAAATCCGGCACTTGATGAAATGTCTTTAAACTTGAAATCTCCCTGATTTAGATATAATTTATTACTTCCTTGATTAGCTGTAAAGAAAATATCCGCCAATCCATCATTATTCAAATCACCTACTGCCACACCTCCACCATTATAAAAATTTCGGTAATTGAAGATATTCATTGCCTTTTCATCCGATATCTTATTAGTAAATTCTATACCTGTATTTTCTTTTAACTCAAATAAGTTGATTTGATCCTTAGGAGAATTACAGGAGAGCAGTGAAAGTGTTGGACACAATAAAAAGAGGGAAAGAATGTTTACTCGCATAATTAAAATTACAAAAAAGAGGTTGTATTAAATAATACAACCTCCTTTACAAAAATAATTATAAAACCTTATTAATAACCGTAGTTCTGTTTCAGATTAGGATTTGAAGAAGTAGCAATAGTTGGGATTGGATATACACATCTTGAAGGGTCAGAAGCAACAGGTCTTTGATCAACCGGTGCATTGAATACTCCAAAACGAATCATATCTGTTCTTCTTATAGCTTCATAGTAAAGCTCTCTTCCTCTTTCAGCCAATAAAGTAGGCAAATCAAGAGAAGCTAAAGTAGATGCACCTCTCAATGTTCTGATACCATTTACAATTGACAAAGGAGTTTCTCCACCAGTTGCAGTACCACCTCTTAAAATCGCTTCTGCTTTCATTAATCTAGCATCAGCAAAACGGAAAAATACGAAATCGTTTCCGCTGGCACCACCACCTGATGCATTTACAGTTGATGGATCCAAAGGATATTTAACAACACGGATACCTTTTGCTTCTGTAGAGAAGAACAAACTTACATCAGGTGTAAATATCAATGGGTTACCACTTCTGTCCTTAAGGTTTACAATTGGATTACCCACTGTACCACCTTGTGGGCCTTTAACCTGGCCAACCAGAAATCCAGCATTGCTACCCATCAGGTTTGTATAACCTGAAAGTGGGCCTCCTAAGCGTGTATCAGTTGGTTCAAAACTGTTGTAAAATTCTTGCAATGTGGTAAAACCATTCCAGCCACTAGGTGCTTGGTTATAATGGAATGCCATACAAGACTGCCATTGAACATTGATACCGTCATTATGTGTGCGGCTAAAAATCAGCTCACTTGAATTGGTGCCATTCAGCCAAGAAAAGTTATCCCAATAATTAGGAGACAATTTTAATGCAGGGTTACTGGCAATTGCATCACACAATGAAATTACTTTATTCATATCTGCAGAATTGAACGTGAAAGGTCCTGCAGGGTGAGTTGGATCATTGGTATAAACAGCCTTATTTAGGTATATTCTAGCTTCCAGAAACTCAGCGGCTTCTTTTGTTGCTTTGTCTCTGGTCCCCTGAGTATAACTTGGTAAAGCAGCTATAGCTGCATCCAAATCAGCAAGGATAAAAGGAATTGCATTTGCACGAGTATACACTTTAGGTATTACATCCGGACCATCAGCAGCAGCTCTGTAAGGAAGCTGGCCATACAAATCCACTACCAGAGTAGCAAAGAATGCCCTTAAAAATTGTGCTTCTGCTTTTGTCTGGCCACTGGCTGTTTCAGCCAATAAGGTAGCTTGGAATACTGCACCATTTAATACATTCCAGGTATCAACTACCTGGTTGTGTGTTCCATCCCATGTATGAAGGTGAAGTCTGCGCCATGTACCAAAGTCATCCCAGTCAGTACCACGTGTTGGTCCTAATAATTCATCAGAACTATGTTCTTCCATTGCGTACCAGTCTCCCTGGTTAGTTGCAATACTATTTAATTGGTTATAAGCCCCTGCTAAACTTCCGGGAGCTTGTGTTCCGTTTGATGCAGGCGCAATTGAAACGCTACCGTAAACGGTTTCATTCAATTTAGAGCAAGATGCCATTCCAATTGTTGTAAAAAGTACAACAAGCGGAATGAATAAGTGATTATTTTTTATTGTTTTCATAACAAATTCTTTTTAGTAGTTTAAATTAAAATCCAACATTAATACCAAGAGAAACTGTTCTAGGTTTTGGATAACCTGCATAATCAAAACCACGTGACGGAACTCCACCAATGTTGTGGTCAATATTCACTTCAGGATCCAAACCGCTATACTTGGTGATCAACATTAAGTTTTGTCCAGATAAAGTTGCTGTTAAAGACTTGAACACTTTTCCTTTCATTGGGAAAGAATAACCAATGCTTGCATTAGATAATCTTATAAAATCTCCTTTTTCTAGGAAACGTGTTGAAACACTACCTGGGTTGATAGGATCTTCTGTAGTATTTGCTGCGGCAACTGTAACATTGTGTGCTGTTTTTAAACTACCTCTCAGGAAGTATGCGTTTGCAGTGTTATTATATACATAGTTTCCACCAACTGCATTGAAGAAAAAACTTGCATTCCATCTTTTCCAAGTGAAACTATTAGTTAAGCCTGCATTGAAGGTTGGTAAAGCGCTTCCAACCAATTGGTTAGCGGCACCCTTTGCATAACGAGCATCCCCATTCCCGTCAAATCCAAGAAATACGGGAACATTCCAAGTAAAGAGTGAATGACCATTTACAATTGTTTGGGCATAAGCACCAGATAATCCCTGACCATTAACGGCTCCTGTAGTTACCACATTCTGACCGAAATTAGTCACTGTATTTTTCAGGAAAGTCATGTTATAGTTGATATCCCAGCCAAATGAACCACGAATTCTTCTAATAGCTTGAAAATCAAGTCCCAGTTCAACACCCTGGTTAATTACGTTACCTGGTAAATTAACCCATCTGTTGGCAGAAGCTGCCGGTTGAGGATAGGAAGCCAGGAACAATAATTTATCGGTTGATTTGTGGAAATAATCAAAAGTGCCTTTTAACCTGCTGTGGAATAAAGAGAAATCCAATCCAGCACCAAGCGTAGTGGTAGTTTCCCATGTCAGGTTAGGGTTAGAATTGGAAATAACTGTTGTTGCTCCTTGTAAGGTTTGCTGAAGAGCTAAAGAGGAATAAGGAGGTATATTCTGGTTACCCAGGCTACCATAGTTAAGTCTCAGACCCAAATCATCAAATACTTTTGTAAGACCTGCTGCAAAATCCTCATTTATAATTTTCCATTTTGCGGCAAATGCAGGGAACGTACCATATTTGTTACCTGAACTAAATCTGGATGAACCATCCATTCTTACAGTACCGGTAAAAAAGTATTTGTCTTTTATGCTGTACTCAGCACGACCAAATACTGATTGTGTTTCATATTTACTACTATCACCTGGCAGCCATGAACTGTTTTTGAAGTTACCGAGATTTTTAACAAAATTGTCTGTAGCTGCAACAACTGGAGTGGGAAGACCCCAATAAACATACTGATTAAGGAAGTTGGTAGTTGATTGATAAGAGAACCCGCCAATCACATTTAAGTGGCTATTGTTTTTGAAAATTTTATCATAAGTAAGTGTATGCTCTACCAAGCTTGAAACAACATTCAGCGTTTGCTGAGTACCTCTTCCG
>CAIWKU010000411.1 GCA_903913355.1 uncultured Bacteroidota bacterium
GAGGGAGAGAGAGAGAGAGAGAGAGAGAGAGAGAGAGAGATATCCCGATATCGTTGGTGGCTACTTTCTTTATCATGTATATCTCAGGGTTTTCAATCAATATCCTTACCCTCCTGGGTATTGTACTGGCAACCGGATTGGTGGTGGATGATGGGATTGTGGTTACAGAAAATATCTTCCGAAAAGTAGAAGAGGGCCTCCCGATAAAGAAAGCAGCTTTAGAAGGAAGCAAAGAAATATTTTTTGCGGTTATTTCTACTTCTATCACATTGGCCGTTGTATTTCTTCCGGTAATCTTCCTGGAAGGTTTTGTGGGCCGATTATTTCGTGAATTTGGGGTAACACTTGCCGCTGCGGTATTAATATCGGCATTTGTATCCCTTACCATTACACCGGTATTGAATGTGTACCTCAATACTAAGAATGCACATGAAGGATGGTTCTATAAAAAAACAGAGCCGTTTTTTGTGGGTATGGAATCCGGGTATAAAAACCTGTTGAAAAATTTTATGAAGATCAGGTGGGCTGCCTGGGTGATCGTAGTTGTTTGCGGTTTTATGATCTGGTGGATATTAAGAGGTTTACAAAGTGAGATTGCTCCTCTGGAAGACAGAAGCAGTATACGTATCAGTCTTACCGCTGCAGAAGGCACAAGCTTTAATGCCATGTCGAATATGACAGATAAAGTGGCCAACTACCTATATGATTCTGTTCCGGAAAGAGATTTTGTGTTTGCCAGAACAGCAGGTGGTTTTGGAGGCGGTAACTCGGTGAACAGCTCTCAGCCGAGGGTTGGTCTGATAGATCCTTCTTTAAGAACAAGAGGGCAAACAGAAATCGCCAATGATCTGCAAAAGAAACTGGCGCGTTTTAATGATGCAAGGATATTTGCGATACAGGAACAAACGATTTCGGTAGGTTCGGGCTCAAGAGGTGCATTACCTATCCAGTTTATCCTGCAAAACCAGGATTTGAATAAATTGAAAGAAGTGATTCCTAAATTCCTGGATGAAGTAAGAAAGGATAAAACTTTTTCCAACTCTGATGTAAACCTTAAGTTCAATAAACCGGAAGTGCAATTAACGGTTGACCGTACAAAAGTAAAAGACCTTGGTTTATCTTCTACAGATGTATTGAGTGCTGTTCAGGCAGCTTTCAGTGGCGGACGACTTGCGTATTTTATTATGAATGGGTATCAATATCAGGTAATTGCCCAGGTTGACAGAGAACAACGGAATAATACAAACGATATTAAAAACCTCTACGTTAAAAATTCAAGAGGGGATAATATTCCATTGGATGCCGTTGTGCATATGGAAGAAAGCAGCAACCCATCTACCCTGTATCACTTTAACAGGTATAAGGCCGCAACCATTTCTGCTTCATTGGCCGAAGGCAAAACCATCGGAGATGGTATCAAAGCCATGCAGGCCATTGGTGCGAAACTACTGGATGAAAGTTATCAGACATCCTTAAATGGTCCATCCAGAGATTATTCAGAAAGTTCTTCCAATATCGTATTTGCATTTGGATTGGCTTTGATACTGATTTATTTGGTATTGGCTGCCCAATTTGAAAGCTTCCTCGATCCATTTACAATTATGATTACCGTGCCATTGGCATTGGCCGGGGCATTGATAAGTTTATACTTATTCAATCAAACACTGAATATCTTCTCTGAAATTGGTATGATCATGTTGATTGGGCTGGTAACCAAAAATGGGATCCTGATTGTTGAATTCGCCAACCAAAAAAGAGGAAACGGCCTGCATAAAATGGAAGCAGTTGTAGAAGCCGCAGCTCAGCGTTTACGCCCGATTTTAATGACCAGTCTCGCTACCTCTCTTGGTGCATTACCCATTGCATTGAGTTTAGGAGCCGCATCTACCAGTCGTATCCCATTGGGTATTGTGGTAGTAGGCGGTATTATGTTCTCATTGATACTTACTTTATTTGTAATTCCTGCGGTGTATACATATATCTCAGGTAAACACGAAGCAGAAACACTGGAGATTATCGAATAAAAGATAATCAATTGACATACCATCGCCGGTCAGTTTGGGTTACAACCTTACTGACCGGCGATTCTTTTTTGGGGAATCCAAAATCAGATATCTGACAATTTATTCTTTGCATAGCAATACCTTTGCTTAGTAAATGCATGAGAATGAATGTATCCATAGCAGATATCAGAAAAGATTATAAACTCAGATCATTAGATGAATCTGATGTTGCCGGGAACCCGATTGACCAGTTTACCCGTTGGTGGGATGAAGCGATAAAAAGTAATATTGACGAAGTAAATGCCATGACCCTGGCAACAGCCACCAAATCAGGAATGCCTTCTGCCAGAATTGTATTACTCAAAGGATATGATGCCAACGGCTTTATTTTTTTTACCAATTATGAAAGTCAGAAAGGAAAAGAACTGGCGGAAAATCCACAGGTTGCCCTGGTTTTTTTCTGGAAAGAATTGGAGAGACAGGTTCGCATTGATGGTATCATCGAAAAAGTAACCGCTACAGAAAGTGATGCTTATTTTCAATCCCGTCCGGCAGGTAGTCGTATTGGTGCCTGGGCCTCACCGCAAAGTAAAGTGATCAGTGGAAGAGACGTAATCGAAAACAATTATCGTGTATTCGAAGAAAAATTTCCTGATCAGGAAGCCATACCCAGACCTCCACATTGGGGTGGGTATATTGTAAAGCCCCATACCATTGAATTCTGGCAGGGAAGAAGCAGTCGGATGCACGACAGGATTCAATATAAAATAGAAGCCGGGAATCAATGGACTATACAAAGATTAGCTCCTTAGATATCCTCAGAAACTTACTGTTGTACGAAGAAAATAAATTCAATAATAATCGTATTAGTCGTAGTAGAAACTAATGGTAGCCACTGATTTAGCGCCTGTTGAATTTGTGGTGGTGAGCGTTGCATAATAAGGTTTTCCTACCGGCAGGTATTTATATACATACACAGATCCTTCAGCAGAAGCATCTCCAAATTGTGTTTTCACCAGATTATGCGTGGCGGCATATTCCTGGTAAGCAAAACCTACCGATGCATATCCATATTGGAATCCGTTTACGGGAAGCGCTGCATTACTGGTATCGTAATTGAAGCTGGCTAATGTGGTGATGGTGCTACCTGATACGGTATTCTTGAAAATTGCATTACTGATATTGACTCCGCTGTATTGGAAAATCAGATCGCTATAAGCAGTACTGCTATAATCACCCGAGCCAATTGCCTGGTAATCGGTTCGCTCAATTAAAAAGTTACCATTGTACAGGTAAGCAGAACTATCACGATTGGCAGAAGGATCATTACTATTTTCCCATATAACACTGTATCCAATCTTACTGCCTGAAGTATAGGAAAAGAATAATTTTTTATTTGCTTTGTTTACACCGTTCAGGGAATAGGTTAGTTTGATACTATCTGCCGTTCCTGTTCCATTCCGATAATATTGCTCCACAATATTGGTTACGCGGGATGGGTTTTTGCCATTGAACAGAATATTATGGATAGTCAGCTGACCACTTGCCGTATACTGAAAAGTATGTGTGGCAACACCCGAATCAGAATTGATTACCATTTTTTGTAAGAGGTTAAAATTGGTACCGTATGAATTAACGGGACCCAGATAGCCCTTTTGACATGAACTGAAGACAACAACAAAAATAATCAGCATGCCGGGTATGCGATGGAAAATAAGGCAGGATGTATTGCGCAGTTTGACTATCATTTCTTTTTGGCAGGTTGGTTTTTTCAAAGGAATGATCTGTTGTATTCTAAAAGATACCTTGAAATGATCAGTTGTTGCCTGCGGATAGGTTTATTTAGGAACGGATGATTGGCAATGCAAACAAAACCCCAATAAAAAACCCCCTTACGATTGGCAAGGGGGTTTGCATTGGGGAAATCATTATTTTCTGGCCATTACCTTCTCTGCTGCGGCAACAATGAAAGGAGTATCCAGTCCATATTTTACCAGCAGTTCAGCTGGCTTGCCACTTTCTCCAAAAGTATCTTTCGTGCCTATGTATTCAATAGGAATAGCAAAGTTTTTAGCAGCCACCTGTGCAATCGCATCACCCAATCCGCCAATCACATTATGCTCTTCTAC
>CAIWKU010000412.1 GCA_903913355.1 uncultured Bacteroidota bacterium
AAATCAGAATATTTTGTTTGGTACTATCCAGGGTTTCTGTCACCTGTGCCACAGTAAAACTATCGGGAAGGTTTACCGTATTTATTTTTAAAGGCAGTCCGGGTGTTTTTTTATTCATGTCAGTAATCACTTGTTCAATCATATCCTCAATAGCCCCATTTCTTCTGAATAGAGTCATTTTTTCTGTAGGATACGTTTTATGCAGGTACCGGTAAATTGCTTCCAGATGTGCTTTGAGTGTTGGGTTTACCATGGCAAAAAATGGATTGCCTGTAATACCTCCGTCATTTGGGTAAGTAGATGAAATCAGGGGTATTTTCAGTTGTAAGGCAAAATCAGCCAAGGGCTTGATATCACTGCGATTATTAAAGGAAGCGATCAATAAAGATACTTCTTTCAGTTCATCACCTGCTACCAGTTTTTGTAATGGAAGAGTACTGCTTTTAGTATCGTAAAACAAAACGGTTATCGGTACCTGTTCTTTATTCAATGAATCTATGGCTAGCATAACACCATTATAGAAATCGAGACCAGCCACCATTTGACGGGGAAGATTGGCATTCCCGAGTTTATAATTACCATCCGCAAATGCGGAGTCAAGATAAATAGGTGCAAATACAGCAATCTTCATTGGTGTTTTTGCAGGTAATTGGGCAAAGCAAATGCGTCCGCAACAAACGATTACGATAAACAAGAAGAAACGTTTGATCAGTTGCATAAAAGTTCTTTTCAATACAAGGTAAATGACAGTCTACTCCCACTCAATTGTAGCCGGAGGTTTGCTGCTGATATCATATACCACCCGGTTAATCCCTTTCACATTATTAATGATTTCATTGGAAATGGTTGCCAAAAATTCATAGGGAAGATGTGCCCAATCGGCCGTCATCCCATCCACAGAAGTTACCGCACGCAGGGCAACTGTAAATTCATAAGTTCTTTCATCACCCATTACCCCTACACTTTTTACAGGCAGGAGAATGGTGCCCGCCTGCCATACGGCTGTATACAAATGATGGTCTTTTAATCCCTGTATATAAATATGATCTGCATCCTGTAAGAGTTTTACTTTCTCCTCGGTTACTTCTCCTAAAATCCGGATAGCCAGACCCGGGCCTGGAAACGGGTGACGATTGATCATATCCGCAGGTATGCCCAGTTCAAGCCCTACTTTTCTTACCTCATCTTTAAAAAGATAACGCAATGGTTCTACCAGTTCCAGTTTCATCGTATCAGGCAAGCCTCCAACATTGTGGTGCGATTTGATGGTTTGCGAAGGGCCATGAACACTTACACTCTCTATTACATCCGGATAAATGGTTCCTTGTCCCAGCATATCTATCCCCGTCAGTAAATGGGCTTCTCTGTCAAAAATTTCGATAAAGCTTTTCCCAATCACTTTTCTTTTCTCTTCCGGATCAGATTTCCCGGCCAGTCTTGTATAGAAATATTCTTTGGCATCAACGCCCTTTACATTCAACTGCAATTGTTTGTAGGTTTCCAGCACTTGTTCAAATTCGCCTTTTCTTAAAACTCCATTGTCAACAAAAATCCCAAACAGGTTATCGCCAATGGCGCGACTAATCAGGGTTGCAGCAACAGTACTATCCACGCCACCACTTAATGCCATAATTACTTTTCGGTTACCAATTTTTTCTTTTAGTTCTGCAACAGTATTGGTAATGAAATGTGAGGGAGTCCAGCTTCCGCTGCATCCGCAAATATCGATCAGGAAATTATTGATGATTTTTTTTCCTTCGGTGGAATGATATACTTCCGGATGAAACTGGATGCCATAAAGGGGTTTGGCTTCCGTTCCGGTTTTTTTGAATGCGGCTACAGGAATACTATCTGTAATAGCGAGTATTTCGAATCCTTCTGGCAGAGAAGTAATTGAATCACTATGACTCATCCATACCTGTGAATCATCGGCCACATTTTTTAAGAGAATATCTTCTTTCCTTTTTTGCAGTTTTGCCCTTCCATATTCCCTTTTATTCGATTTATCAACTTTACCACCCATTAGTTTGGCCGTTAACTGTGCTCCATAACAAACGCCTAAAACCGGTACTTTTTGAATAAAACCGGCAATATCTACGGTGGGCGCATTTTCCTCGTTAACACTAAAAGGGGAGCCGCTCAGGATAATCCCTTTCAGACCCGGTTCAAATGTGAACGCTTTTTGGTAAGGAATGATTTCACAAAATACATTGGCTTCTCTAACTGCCCGGGCAATCAATTGGGTGAACTGGCTGCCAAAATCAAGGATAAGTATCTTTTCTGTCATGGGAACGAAGGTAACAGAAATTTTTATGGTACTAAAGCCTGACAAGCGGTTAAGAAATCAACGGGAACGGCTATGCAGGGAATAGGGTTTTCGTTATCTTACAACCACAAAACCTAACTATGAAACGTATTTACCTTTTTTTGGCCCTGGCTATCCTGGTAGGGTCTTCTTGCCGGCAGATCAAGGGCAATGGGATATTAAGCTCCGAGGATCGGTCCGTAAGCAAGGCTGGAAAAATCAAATTACTTGGTAGTTACGATGTGGAAATTACCCAGGGACCCACTACCTCTGTAAAAGTAGAAGCAGATGAAAATCTTCTCCCCTATATTATTACAGCGGAAGAAAATGGTTTTTTGGTAATCAAGTCAAGAGATCATGTGGGTTTTTCTTCCGACCATGAGTTGAAAGTGTATATCACAACAGATAAGTTGGAGGAAATTCAATTAGTGGGAAGTGGTAATATTATTGGCAAAACAAAATTTTCAGGCGAGGATAAGCTTGTTTTGAAAATTGCGGGGAGTGGCGATATGAATCTGGAAGTAAATACCCCAAAAATTCAGGCAGAGATTGCCGGTAGTGGAACCATGACAGTAAAAGGCGAAACCAAAGATGAAAGCATCCAAATTAGTGGTGTGGGCGATTATAACGCTGATGGACTAAAAGCAGAAAACGCAAAAGTGAGAATTGCCGGAAGCGGGAATGTGAAAGTGTTCGCAGATTTGAATCTTGATATCAATATTGCAGGAGTTGGATCTGTTTATTATAAAGGGGCAGCTAACATCAAACAAAGTATTTCAGGTAGTGGTGAAGTAAAGAAAATAACTGAATAATTTGATCGGGCTGATTACCCGAATCCCTTTTCTTCAAAGCATTTTCAACGGATTTTTAAAAGATTAACTTTCTTTTAAAAATCCGTTTTCATTTCAGGGATAATGGGTTGGGTTGTTTTTTGTAACCTTGTTTCAGAAAGAATAATCCGGGCAAGCCGTTTAACGACAAGACTTTAGACAAATCATTGTTTGACTGGATTTACCTTCTTTCATTTTTGGATACTTGTGGCAAGAAAAATAGCTCCAGATCTGTATTTTTTTATGCCTGATAGGAGTACTTGATTTTCTGTTATCTGGGCTCACAAAAGAATTGCTGATTAGAAACCAGTTTTTTTTTCCTTACTTTAAGGCTCAAATGCACATATGGAAATGGAAAACAGCTATAAAATATTATTGGTTGAGGATGAGATAAAGCTGGCGAAAGTGATACAGGAAGAACTGATCAGGCATGGATATGCAACAGATTTGGCCGTTGATGGGGCAGAAGCTTCCCGCCTTTTTGGACTAAATACCTACTCCCTGGTTTTATTAGATATTAACCTGCCTTATAAAAACGGCTTTTCGCTATGTAATGAGTTTCGAAGCTCCAATAAAAAAATACCCATTATCATGTTGAGTGCTGCCGGCGAAATACATGACAAAGTAGAAGCATTCAATCTTGGCGCAGATGATTATATAACCAAACCTTTTCATTTTGTTGAATTATTTGCCAGAGTAAAGGTTTTTTTGAAAAGATCTGAATTGCCTACCGTATCTGATAAAATTGATGTGGAAGATATGCAGATCGATTTCTTAAATAAGACTGTGGTGAGAAGTGGTACCAATATTAACCTGACAGCCAAAGAATTTACATTACTGGTATTACTCGCCAGAAATAAAGGAAGGGTGATTTCCAAACAGGAGATACTGGAGAAAGTTTGGGACCTTAGTTTTGATACAGGCACCAACACAATAGAAGTATACATTAGTTTTCTGCGCAATAAGATAGATAAACCCTTCCCGGTAAAATTGATACATACAAAACCAGGTTTTGGTTATTATATAAAATAAACCGCTGGTGCAATGAACCTGAAATTACGTTTTGCACTCCTGTTTACTTTCTTTGTGGCTATCATCCTGATTAGTTCTTCTATCACTATCTATTTTCTCAATTATAGTTACCGGGAAGAAGATTTTTATGGACGGGTAAAAATTGAAGGCTTAGAATTTGCCAATACCATCTCTCATATTACAGACCCAAAAGAAATTGCTTCTGAAATGCTTACCAAAGTACTGCACAATAGTACATTGTATGATGAGCAGGTTGTTATATTGGATACCAGTGGAAAGCTAATCCAAAAATTGCCGGATAGTCTGCGTTTCAGCATACAGCCTGATATTCTCAATAAAATTAAACGGCAAAATGAATACCAATGGTTTTCGGAAAATCAATACCAGCATGTTGGCATATTCCTCAAACAGGAAGGCAGGATTGTAATTGCTACCGGATTGGATAAGCCAGGTTTTGAAAAGCAGGATAACCTGAAGATCATACTTACCGTAGTGTTTATAGCCGGGCTTTTATTAACTGCTTTTTTATCATTTGTTTTTGTACGGGAAGCATTTTTGCCGCTTACAAAACTCAGTGTACAAATGACCAAAACCACGCTACAAAACCTTAACCAGCGGCTGGAAGTAACCAATACAAAAGATGAGATCAGTGAGATTGCTAAGAATTTTAATGCAATGCTGGAAAGGATGAATAAGTCGTATGAGTTTCAAAAAAGCTTTGTTTACCATGCATCGCATGAGTTGAGAACTCCATTGGCAACCATGTTATCCCAAACAGAATCGGCTTTGGATAAAGAAATGGCAGAGCAGGATTATAAAGAGTTATTAATCTCTTTAAAAGAAGAACAACAGGAATTAATTGAATTGACCAATTCCTTATTGCTGATTTCACAATATGAGCAGATGGGCTTTGCACAGGAATGGCCACAATTGCGGATTGATGAGATATTGTATGAAACGGTTAGTAATGCCAATCGGATGTTTCCCGGACTTACCGTGAATCTGGCTTTTACCACACTTCCTGAAAACGATAGTGACTTTATTATACAAGGCAATGAGAGTTTGCTAAAATCAGCCTTTATTAACCTGTTGAAAAATGCCTATTTGTATTCTATCGATCAGAAGGTAGATATCAATCTGGAATCAGTTGGTAATGAAGTTCGGGTATATATTGAGAGTGTTGGGCCACAATTACAACCCGATGAAGTGGAAAAAATTATGGTGCCTTTTTACCGGGGACAAAATGCTTTAAAATCGAAGGGCTTTGGGCTGGGATTAGCTATTATTGATCGGATTATCACTATCCACAAAGGGAAAATTGCCTATTCGGCTTTGGCAAATAATATCAACTGCTTTACCATCACATTGCATACAGTAAGTGTCGCTATTGAAGCATAAAAAAACCGATCATTTGAATGATCGGCTTTTTTTATATGATTGAAATCAAATACTAAGCGATAGTAGTTGCTTTCTTAGTCAATTTACTTTTCAGGTTAGCAGCTTTATTCTTATGAATAATACCACGTTTAGCCAGTTTATCGATCATAGAAACCACATCAGGTAACTGCTCTTCGTAAACCTTTTTCTCTGTATTGGTTTTGAGTTCACGTATCGCATTACGAGTCGTTTTACCGTAGTAACGGTTACGATCACGACGCTTTGCGGCTTGTCTCACATCTTTCTTTGTAGCTGAATGGTTTGCCATGTTCTGTTTTTTTCAGGACGGCAAAGGTAAGGACTGGGAACGAAAGATGAAAATTAAAAGTAAAAAAAATGTAAAAAACTGCTGTTTTAGAGTAAAACATGTCGGTTTTGTAACTAAAATATGACCTGTTTTCTGCCTTCAATGCCCGATATTTGCTATCCGTTTCAACCAAAATTTGCATAAAAACGCCCAATGAAGGATTTCTCGTACATAACCAATTCTCACCCGGCTTATATTGAAAGTCTGTATAACCAGTACCTAAAAGACCCTGCCAGTATAGATCCTGACCTGAAAAAGTTCTTTGATGGCTACGATTTTGCTGTATCCAATGGTTCTGCTGCCAGTAATCCTGCTGAACAGGGGGCTACTCAGGATTCCGGGGTTGACTGGATGAAAGAGATCAAAGTGTACCGTTTGATACTGGGTTACCGGAATAAAGGCCATTTATTGGCTAAAACCAACCCCATTAGGGCCAGAAAAGACCGGGGCGCTAACCTGGACCTGGCTTTTTTTGGATTATCTGAGGCTGACATGGATACTCCCTGTCATGCTGGCAACCTGATAGGAATGGGTACTACTACCCTTAGAAATATTCTGGCACATCTGCAAAAAACCTATGCTGCCAATGTGGGCATTGAATTCAAATATGTAGGTGATCAGAAAAAAATTGACTGGCTTACCAATGAAATGGAAAAAGGCTTTTCTACTCCATTGGGTATTGAGAAAAAGAAACGCATCCTGGAAAAATTGAACCAGGGTGTCATGTTTGAAAAGTTTCTGCATACCAAATATATCGGACAGAAAAGATTTTCACTCGAGGGTGGGGAAACTACGATTGCGGCATTGGATGCTATTTTAAATGAAGCAGCAGAAAATGAAGTGGAAGAAGTGGTGATTGGAATGGCCCATAGAGGCAGGTTGAATGTGTTAGCCAATATCATGGGTAAAACCTATGAACAGATATTTAGCGAGTTTGAAGGAACCGCAACCATTGACCAGACCATGGGTAGCGGAGATGTGAAATACCATATGGGTTATGGAAGTGAGGTGCAGACAAGTAATGATAAAACCTTACACCTCAAATTAATGCCCAATCCATCGCATCTGGAAGCCGTTGACCCAGTTGTATTGGGTTTTGCAAGAGCAAAGGCGGATGTAATGTATCATAGCAATTTTGGAAAGATATTACCCATATTAATTCATGGAGATGCTTCTGTAGCAGGTCAGGGTATTGTGTATGAAATATTACAAATGTGCCATTTGAGGGGATATTATACCGGTGGAACCATGCATTTTGTAATCAATAACCAGATTGGGTTTACAACTGATTTTGATGATGCCAGAAGTGCTGATTATTGTACTTCCGTTGCTGCCATGGTTCAGGCCCCTGTGTTGCACGTAAATGGAGATGATGCAGAAGCCGTAGTAAAATGTGCTGAGATGGCAACCCGTTACCGAAATGAGTTTAACAGCGATATCTTTATTGATATGGTATGTTATCGCAAGCATGGCCATAATGAAGGTGATGATCCGAAATATACACAACCGCAATTGTATGCCATTATCGACAAGCACCAGAATCCCAGAGAAATCTATACCCAATATCTTTTAGAAAATGGCGAACCCGATGCGCAGCAACTGGCAAAGGATATGGAAAAAAAATTCTGGGCCGATTTACAGGAACGTCTGGATGAAATTAAACAGAACCCATTACCCTATAAATACCAGCCACCTGAACTGGTTTGGAAAAGTTTACGAAAAGCGAAGGACGAGGATTTTATTCATTCTCCCGATACGGGTATCAGTGAAGAAGATGTAAAACAACTTTTTGATAAACTCATGCAGTGGCCTGCAGATTTTACCCCTTTGAAGAAAGTAGAAAAATTATTGCAGGATAAAATAAAACTTCTACAGACAGAACAAAAAATTGACTGGGCAACCGGCGAACTATTGGCATATTCCTCTTTATTATTGGAGGGAAATATTGTTCGGATGAGCGGACAGGATGTAAAGCGTGGAACCTTTAGTCATAGACATGCTATCCTTCGTGATGAGAATACCAATAAAGGATATAACCGCCTGAATCATTTCAAAGAAAACCAGGAGAAATTCAGGATTTATAATTCATTATTGAGTGAATACGGGGTACTTGGTTTTGAATATGGATATGCTTTGGCAAACCCGAAAGCATTGGTTATCTGGGAAGCTCAGTTTGGAGATTTTTCCAATGGGGCACAAACGATGATTGACCAGTTTATTGCTGCAGGGGAGCAGAAATGGCAGAGACAAAATGGAATTGTTATGTTATTGCCGCACGGATATGAGGGGCAGGGTCCAGAACATAGCAGTGCGCGCATGGAACGTTTTTTACAAATGTGTGCCGAACTAAACCTCGTAATCACAAATATAACAACGGCAGCCAATCTGTTTCATGCATTGCGCAGGCAACTGGTATGGAGTTTTCGCAAACCTTTAATCAATTTCTCACCAAAAGCCAACTTAAGAAACCCGGTAACTTTTAGCCATATCAGCGAATTTACCAAAGGTGGGTTTAGAGAACTGATTGATGATTCTTTTGTACAGGATGCGGTGGATGTAAAAAAGGTTTTACTATGCAGTGGCAAACTGTATTTTGAAATGGCGGAGAAACAGCAGAAAGAGAACCGGACCGATATCGCTATTGTGCGGCTTGAGCAGATTTATCCTTTGCCTTATAAACAGTTGGATATACTGTACAAAAAATACAATAAAGCCACCTGGTTCTGGGTGCAGGAAGAACCTTTGAATATGGGGGCTGCCAGCTTTTTGCAAATGAATTTGAAGAGCATCAATTTTGGTGTGATCAGTCGAAATGCAAGTGCCGCAACAGCAACGGGATATGCAAAAGTGCATGCACAGGAGCAGGCCGAAATTATATCCACCGCATTTTCTATTTAAATACCAGCAGGCAAACCAGAAATAAAAATAATTATGATCGATATTAAAATACCTACCATCGGAGAATCCATTACGGAAGTTACCTTATTGAAATGGGTAAAAAAAGAAGGCGACTGGGTTGACCGTGATGAAGTGATTGCCGAACTGGAAAGTGAAAAAGCCACTTTCGAAGTCAATGCAGAAAAAGCAGGCATTCTGAAAACCCTGGCCAAAGAAGGGGATACCCTTACCATCGGGGATACAGTTGCCCAAATTGACGAAACGGCTACGAAACCTGCAGGCAAATCAGAGCCGGCTCCAGCCCAACCCACAACCCCTAACCCGCAACCCCTAACACCCTCTGCAACACCTGCTACTGTAGTGAGTGATATCAAAGCTACTCCGGTTGCTTCTGCTATCATTGCCGATAAAAAAATAAACCCTGCCGAAATCACACCTTCCGGCACTGGTGGAAGAATATTAAAACAAGATGTGTTAGAAGCATTGTCACATCCGGGTAAGAAAGCATTTGCTGGTGGCGAATTGTTCACACGGAATAGTAGACAGGAAAAAATGAGCAGCCTGCGCAGAACGATTGCAAGAAGACTGGTAGAAGCCAAAAATACCACGGCCATGTTAACCACTTTTAATGAAGTGGATATGACTAAGATCATGGAAGTGCGTAAACAGTATAAAGACAAGTTTAAAGAAATACATGGTGTGAATCTGGGCTTCATGAGTTTCTTTGCCAAAGCCTGCGCCATTGCGCTGGGAGAATGGCCTTCTGTGAATGCGTATATTGATGGAGACCAGATCATCTATCACGATTATGCGGATATCAGTATTGCTGTAAGTACACCCAGAGGGTTAACTGTACCGGTGATCAGAAATGTAGAAAGTCTGGGGATGGCCGATATTGAAAAGAAAGTTGTAGAACTGGCTGGCAAGGCGCGCGACAGTAAATTAACAACAGAAGATTTGCAGGGTGGTACGTTTACCATTACGAATGGCGGCGTTTTTGGAAGTTTAATGAGTACCCCAATCATCAATATTCCACAGAGTGCTATTTTAGGAATGCATAAAATACAGGACAGACCGATGGCCATCAATGGTCAGGTGGTGATACGACCCATGATGTATCTTGCCGTAAGCTATGACCATCGGATTATTGATGGGAAAGAAAGTGTAAGCTTTCTTGTGCGTGTAAAAGAATTACTGGAAAATCCGGAATTATTATTAATGGGAAAAGATCCGGTGAAAACTCTGCTGGAGTTGTAACAGTCTATGCGCTTTCAGTCTTATTTTAATACAGCAGTCTTACTTATTCGTCAATACGATGGTAGTGTTCCACTGGTTCATTTCCTAAAGCAATATTTTGGGCAGAATAAGAAATATGGGTCTACTGACAGGAAATGGATATCACATCTCTGCTATACTTATTATCGGATAGGTCATGCATTAAAGGAATATGGGATCGAGGAAAGATTGAAAACAGCACTTTTTCTGATTCATGAAGAGCCACAGGATTGGGAGGTATTATTTGATGCTGTCTGGCTTAACAAATGGGATAAACTGCTTTCAGTAAGATTGGCATTTATACAGTCTCAGTACCCTGATTTCTCAAGTCATTCTATTTTCCCCTGGACTGCTGATATAAGCAATGAAATTGATTCAACTGCTTTTATTCTGTCCCACTTTATTCAACCCGATCTTTTTTTGCGTATCCGCCCGGGAAATGAAAAAAGAGTTCTGCAAAAGTTAACAGACAATAAAATCCCATTTCAACAACTATCTGCAAGCTGTATAGCTTTACCAAATGCCACGAAGATTGATACTGTGCTGGAAATAGATAAAGAGGTAGTCATCCAGGATTATAGTTCACAAAGGATAGCAGAATTCTTACAACTTACTACCTACAACTTAGCACCTAACACTCCTATATGGGATTGCTGTTCTGCCAGTGGTGGAAAAACCATACTGGCTAAAGATGTACTGGGAAATATTTATCCCACAGTATCAGATATCCGCCCATCCATTTTAAAAAATCTTCAGCAGCGATTTAAAAATGCAGGTATCAAAAGTTACCATTCTTTTGTGAATGATTTGTCAAAAAATACCCCCAATATTCAACAATGTAAGCTTGTCATTTGCGATGTTCCTTGCAGTGGGAGTGGAACCTGGGGAAGAACGCCGGAACAACTTTGTTTTTTCACAGAAAAGAAAATTACTGAGTATGCAGACATGCAAAAGAAAATTGTAAGTAATGCGATTTCTTTAGTGGCACCACGCGGCTATTTTTTATATATCACCTGTTCAGTATTTTGCCAGGAAAATGAAGAGATGGCCAACTTTATAGAAAAAGAATTTTCAATCGAAAGTCTTAAGAAAGAAGTATTGATAGGATATACCCATAAAGCAGATACTATGTTTGCCGCTTTATTTCAAAAAAAATAAGATTGGATTCTGGCTTATTTATAAAACCAGTTCCCCTCTTTGAATAATCCCTCCGCCAATCACATCATCACCCTCATAAAAAACAGCGCTTTGTCCGGGTGCAATACCTTTCACATTCTCATAGAATCTCGTACGGATACCATGATCTGAATAGTATAAATTACTAATGGCCCCTTTATCCTTATACCTGATTTTGGTAATGGCTTCCATACCCTCTGTTATTCCATCGTATTTCATCCAGTTAATCTTTCCCACCAGCATATCATTCTGGTTCAGATCTGCTTCATCTCCCAATACAACTGTATTCGTTGCCGGATCAATGGAGGTAACATAAACAGGATGACCCATCGCAATTTCCAATCCTTTGCGCTGGCCTACTGTATAAAATGGATACCCTTTGTGCTGACCTAATTTTTTGCCGGTTTTATCTACAAACCATCCTCCATTTACTTTTTCTTCTAATCCATCCACCCTTCTTTTTAAAAAACCTCGGTAATCATTATCAGGCACAAAACAGATTTCATAGCTCTCACTCTTTTTGGCCAGTTCCGGGTATCCCAAATCAATGGCCATTTGTCGAATGGCTGATTTACGGTAACCGCCTAAGGGTAACATGGTTCTGCTGAGTAGTTCCTGATCCAGTCCCCAGAGTACATAGCTTTGGTCTTTTGTTTCATCCAGTCCCTTACTAATCACATACCTACCATTATCGTGTTGGCGAACAGAGCCATAATGTCCTGTGGCTATAAACTCACAATCCAGTGCATTGGCCCTTTTCAGTAAGGCGCGCCATTTAATATGTGTATTGCACATTACGCAGGGATTGGGGGTACGGCCAGCCAGGTATTCATCCACAAAATTTTCAATTACAAAATCACCAAACTCTTCCCTGATATCTAAAATAAAATGGGGAAACCCATGATGCACGGCAGCCTGTCGGGCATCATTAAAAGAATCAATATTACAACAACCTGTTTCTTTGGTAGTACTGCCGCTACTGGCATAATCCCAGGTTTTCATGGTAATTCCCACAACTTCATACCCTTCATTATGCAGCATAAGCGCTACAACGGTACTATCAATACCGCCACTCATAGCCACCAAAACCTTTCCTTTACGACTCATGATTATTTTTTATTGCTTTTTCTCATTGGGAGTACAGCATCTGCGAAATTAACCCAAGTAAACGGAATGCCATTGCTAATACCGGTATGGGGTATTACGAAAATGGAAAAAATGCATTCCGTAAACGCTGGAAATAGTATTTTACCTAAATTGAATTATAAAAGAAGATTATATGAAATATGCGCTCTCGTTAATTTTCTTGGCCTTCTCCCTTACTGCTATCTCACAAAATACCCAGGTGGCACCTTCAAAATCAACAATACAGGTCAATTGGGATCAGATTGAAGTTAGGGATTCAAGTGGCATCCTTTATCCGGAAATTATTTGGAAAAAAATGCTGACTACCGGAAAATACAAGCTGCAATTATCAGCCGATAAAAAATCAGGCTTACTGGTACCATTAACTCAGGAAGAAAAAAACGCAAGGGAATCACATTTTTCAAAACCCACCGAGAGTAAATTCTTCAAGACAGGTGAAAAACTGCATTCTTTTTCTGAAAGAGATATGAATGGAACCAAATATCAACTAAAACAACTGATTGGGAAAGTGGTTGTGTTGAATTTCTGGTTCATCAATTGCCCTCCCTGTCGTCAGGAAATCCCTGTTTTAAATGATATAGTTGATTCTTATAAAGATAATAAGGATGTGGTGTTTATTGCGATTGCCCTTGACCAGCGATATGATCTGGAACAATTCCTGAAAACTTCACCATATCATTATAATATCATTGATAATGGAAGATATATTGCCAGTCAATACGGGGTTACATTATACCCAACCCATGTAGTGATAGACCGGAATGGCAAAGTTTTGTTTCATACATCCGGCTTATCCGGTGGAACTATTCACTGGCTAAAAAAATCGATTGAATCGGCATTAGCGGCTAACCCGGTCCCACAATAAGTAAATCTACCAAGATCATTACCGACAAATTACCCGTTGATTTGGGTATAAATACTTAAAACTGGTAAGCTGCTTTTTTAGATATTTACCAAAATTCATTCAGTATGATAAAGCTTCTTGTAATCGGAAATCTTGGAAAAGATGCGATAGTAAACAACGTAAACGGTAAGAACGTAATTAATTTTACGGTTGCGCATACAGAAAAATACAAAGATGCGCAGGGTAACCAGAAAGACAGGACAACCTGGGTTGATTGTGCTTACTGGACCGACCGGACAGCAGTAGCTCCTTATTTAAAGAAAGGAACACAGGTATATGTTGAAGGACAGCCCGATGTTCGTACCTATACCACACAGGATGGACGTAATGGGGCTTCGCTTGTTTTAAGGGTTGCCAGCGTTCAGTTATTGGGTGGAAGGAACACAGAAGGCGGAGGCGGAAGTAGCGATAGTGGCAATAGCTATACATCATCAGCACCTGCTTACTCTCAGCCCGCAGCGGCAGGTCCATCTGCAAATGAACTGACAGAGCCATTGGATGATCTGCCATTTTAAAGAAATAAGAAGTTAATAAAAACAGGGAGGTCTCATTTTATTGAGACCTCCCTGTTTTATGATACCCTGATTATATTCAATAAGTAAGGTGATCAGAAACAATGTTTTCTGTTAAAACTTACTGATCATGCCTACTCAGAATGCAATAATAAAGCGCAAAACAGGGTATATTGCAATAGTAATTCTACCTATTTCTGATTCAATAAAATGCGCGTATCGTGGCTGTATATTCTTACGATCAATTATACCAATTTACATTTTCAGTTTTTAAAAGTATTGGCTGTTCAGATACAGATGCGTCAACTGCTACTATCGGTTTAATTGCTGCTGACCTGAGGGGTATTGATAGTCACGGCGTTGCCCGTTTAAGTGGTTACACCCGTTTATGGGAAGCGAATCGGGTGAATCCCAAACCTGATATCAGGATTGTTCATGAAACGCCCTCCACAGCAGTGGTTGATGGAGATGCCGGACTGGGCTTGGTAGTGGCTCCTTATGCAATGAAGGTTGCAATTGAAAAGGCAAAAAATGTTGGTACCGGATGGGTAAGTGTTTCCAATAGTAATCATTTTGGTATCGCAGGTCATCATGCGATGATGGCATTGGAACATGATATGATTGGTATGGCCATGACCAATGCCAGTGCATTAGTGGCCCCCACTTTTTCAATTGAAAGAATGTTAGGCACCAATCCCATTGCGGTAGCCATTCCAGCCAATGAGCAGCCTCCTTTTGTGGCTGATTTTGCCACCACTACTGCTGCCAATGGTAAGCTGGAGATTCTGCAAAGAAAACAGGCAGATACTCCGGAAGGATGGGTGCAGGATAAAGAAGGGAATGCTTCAACTGATGCCAATATTTTAAAGAAGCAGGGTGCTTTGTTGCCATTGGGTAGTGATCGGGAACATGGAAGCCATAAAGGATATGCATTAGGTAGTATTGTAGATATTTTTTCAGCGGTACTCAGCGGTGCTTCTTATGGTCCATGGGCGCCTCCCTTTCCTGCTTATGTGGCCATGCCTGAAAATATGCCAGGTAAAGGGCTGGGACATTTTTTTGGGGCAATGCGAATAGATGCATTTCGTCCTGCGGATGAATTCAAATCACATATGGATAACTGGATACATAGATTTCGATCGGCAACCCCTGCACCAGGCCATGAGCGTGTGCTAATTCCAGGCGATCCTGAAAGGGAGATGGAAATCATCAGGATGAAAGAAGGCATTCCATTGGTGGATAGTGTAGTGGAAGATCTCAGGGTTATTGCACAAAAATTCTCACTCACATTCTGAATCATTTCTCATGAATCTATGTAAAAGAAAACGACGAAGGCATGGTTTTCTATTCATGATCGTTCTCATTTGTATGAATATGGGGATTGCTCAGTCGAATAAAACCATACTTAGTTCACAACCCAGTAATCTTAGAAAATGGCTTACCCAGAAAACATGGGATGAATTATTTCCTAACCGCCATGGATACCTGCCTAAACAGCGGAAAAACAAAAATGATTTTTATTCATTTAAAGCTTTTCTGGAAGCTGCCGATCTTTTTCCTTTATTTCTTTCTGAGGAAGATACTGTTTTACAAAAACGTGAGTTATGCGCTTTCCTGGCAAACATGGCATATGAAACCGGGGGAGGATGGGCAGAAGCACCGGGAGGGTATTACAAATGGGGCTTGTTTTATATTGAAGAAAAAGGTTGCGAAAAAGGATGCCCACAATATGCAGATCCCAACAAACCCAATTATCCGTTAGCGGATAGCCAGTCATATCATGGAAGAGGCGGATTACAAATTAGCTGGAATTATAATTATGGTCAGTTCAGTGAAACCTATTTTGGAAATAAAGAAACACTTTTAAAAAAACCATGGTTGGTTTCTGCGGATGCTGTACTTGCATTTGCCTCCGCTATCTGGTTTTGGATAACGCCGCAATATCCCAAGCCTTCCTGTCATGACATTATCAGTAATACATGGAGTCCCAGCATAAAAGATATTGCCGGTGGAAGGGTACCCGGTTTTGGATCGGTGGTGAATGTAATCAATGGTGGTATTGAATGTGGTAAAGAGCCATTAGCAGGCACACAATTCAGGTATGGATATTACGAGTTCTTTTGTAAATACTTTCAGGTAAGTGGCGGCGATCATGCAGAATGCAGTTCACAAAAGCCTTTTGGGCAATAAGATAACTTATTGATAGTAAAGCGAATCCTGTTGCAGAACTAAGATTCCTGACCCTTATTTTACAATTCTTCCCCATATTTTTCCATATACAGCTTACATTTGCCACTCTTTTTATAACCATAAAAAATCGGGGAGGGGGTTTCACATGAAAGTAATGAAGTTTGGAGGCACCAGTGTTGGAAAGCCGGAACGCATGCACCAGGTATCTCAATTGATTACCAGAGATACAGAACCTAAGATCGTTGTATTGAGCGCATTAAGTGGAACTACCAATTCATTGGTAGAGATCAGTAATTCCTTAGCGCTTGGCGACAGATCAGCTGCAAAACAAAAGATTGATAAACTGGAAGTACATTACCAGGGTTTTGTAAATGAATTATTGCTAAAAGAAGCTACCCATGCAAAAGGGTTAGCGGTAGTTGCAGAACATTTTGAATTTCTGAATATCATTTTACGGATATCCTTTAGTGAAGCGCTGAATAAAGATATTCTGGCACAGGGAGAATTGCTGAGCACTAAATTATTCAGTGCTTATTTGGAAGAGCAGGCAGTAGATCACATGCTCTTACCCGCTTTGGAATTCATGACGATAGATCAGAATGAAGAGCCGCAACTGGGTAGTATCAAAATAAAACTGAGTCAGTTATTGCAGCTTAATAATCAGAAAAAATTATTTATTACACAAGGATATATCTGTCGCAATGCCCGTGGAGAAGTTGATAACCTGAAACGTGGCGGCAGCGATTATACGGCTTCATTGATAGCAGCAGCTATTCATGCAACAGTATGTGAAATATGGACGGATATTGATGGTATGCATAATAATGATCCAAGAATTGTTGACAAGACGAATGCCATTGAACAACTGAGTTTTGATGAAGCTGCTGAGTTAGCCTATTTCGGCGCTAAAATCCTCCACCCAACCTGTATCTGGCCGGCCCAGCTGGAAAATGTTCCGGTAAAACTGTTGAATACAATGCAGCCTGATGCAAATGGAACCGTGATCAGTAAAGAAGCCGGTAGTACAGGCGTAAAAGCAGTAGCAGCCAAAGATGGTATTATCGCTATTAAGATCAAGAGCAGTCGTATGTTACTAGCTTATGGTTTTCTGAGAAA
>CAIWKU010000413.1 GCA_903913355.1 uncultured Bacteroidota bacterium
CTTATTTATAAAGATTACCGTAAGATGCTCGAGAATAAAGATATCGATGTGGTGATTGTTGGCACCCCAGATCATTGGCATTGTTTGCAGTTAACAGACTCTTTATCAGCAGGCAAGCATGTGTATTGCGAAAAACCAGTAGCAAATTCTATCGCAGAAGCCAAAGCCATGGTAAAAGCTACCGAAACATCTGGTAAAGTGGTTCAGGTGAACCAGTGGCAACGAAGTCAGAAACATTTTAAGGATGCAGTGGCTTTTGTAAAATCCGGTCAGTTAGGCACCATTATCAATACGAAAACCTGGATTTATCGGGCAACAGAATCATTGCCAATAGTAGCAGATGGTCCGGTACCGCCCGGTGTGGATTATACTATGTGGCTGGGACCAGCCAAAACACGGCCGTTTAATATGAATCGCTTTCATTATGAATTTCGCTGGTTCTGGGATTATGCAGGTGGGCTAATGTGCGACTGGGGTGTACACCTGATTGATATTGTACTTTGGGGAATGGGTGTTGGAGAACCCAATTCGGTTTCTTCTGTGGGTGGTAAAAGATTGATTCCAACAGACCCAAGAGAAACACCCGACTATTTAAATGTTACTTACGACTTCGGTCATTTCTCAAATACATGGGAGCATTATATGGGCACTACTGCGGGTCAGTATGGTGGAAAAGCAAATGGTATCGCATTTATCGGAACCAATGGCACGCTGGTGGTAAATAGATCCGGCTGGGAAGTGATTCCGGAGAAAGATAAAGAAGTGCCCCGTATGCAGGCAGTTGCCTGGACACCCAAAAGCGATGATGGAATGAACCTGCATGCACAGAATTTTATTGAAGTAGTAAAAAGCGGGAAACTAGATCAATTGGCCTGTCCCATTCAGGCAGGCGCGGTTGTTGCGATCAACGCACATATGGGGAATGTTTCTTTTAGAACAGGAGAAAGAATCTATTGGGATGCTGGAAAAGAAAAATTTGAAAACTCGAAAGCAAATGCTTTACTGAAACCTGTCTATCATAATGGGTTTGCTTTTCCAAAAGTATAAATAGCGTTTTGTGAAATCGAAATGGTTTTTATTTTATTGCTTCCTGTTTGCCATTAGCTCATCGCTGGCTGCAAACACTTTGCCTGCACCTATACGTTTGCGAGTCGATTTACTATTGCTGAGTAGAGAAGCGAATAATGAGAGGTATAAAATTAACAGCAAAGAATTTGGGGATAGGAATCTTGCACTATACAATACAGTTTCTCCTAAAGTAATCAGTCGAAAGCGACCCTTGTTTAGTTGGGAAGTAGATACCGCTATTAAACAGGTTACAGCATACAGGATACTTCTTGCTTCATCAAAAGAGTTGTTGGAGAAAGACCAGGCAGATTATTGGGATTCGAAACAAACAAAAGGGATCAATAATCAGGTATATTATGCGGGGAAACCATTGCAGCCGGGAAAAAAATATTATTGGAAAGTAGCAGTCTGGAATCAGAATCAGCAGAAATCAGGGTTTTCAGGGATTGCTGAATTTATTATGGACAGGAATTTGAATAAGGACTCGATATCTCATCATTCCCTCAGTTTTGATTGGCAGCTTCCCGAGAAAACTATTCAAAAATCAAACGGAGATGTTTTTTTCGATTTTGGGAAAGATGCATTTGCACAACTACAATTACATCTTACCAGTGAAAAAGAAGATAGCCTGGAAATTGAGGCAGGCGAAACAATGAATATTGATAACACGGTTAGTAAAAATCAACCTGGAAATATCAGGTATAGTAAAATCAAACTGGCAGTCAAAAAAGGGGAGCAGGATTCCTTGCTGAAATGGCCGGTTGATAAAAAAAGAAATAGCCGCAACCCCATCCAAATGCC
>CAIWKU010000414.1 GCA_903913355.1 uncultured Bacteroidota bacterium
TTATCAATCAACAAAACCTTACCCTCAAGATAAGGCAGCATAGCAGGAGGAAGTGGACGTTGTTTCAAGGCAAATAATAATTAACAATTAATAATTAGTTGCTTTCTAATACGCTCTTGCAAACAAAACCCGCTGAACAGAAGGCTTGCCGGTTAGTATACATTTTCCTTCTTCCAATGGGTTATTCAATGGGATACAGCGAATGGTTGCTTTGCTGAGTTCTTTGATTTTGTCTTCAGTTTCAGCGGTTCCATCCCAATGTGCAGAAATAAAACCACCTTTCGTATCCAGTAATTGGATAAACTCATCCCAACTATCTGTTACTGAGATATGTGATTCGCGGAATTGTTTTGCTTTGGTATACATGGCAGATTGAATATCATCGAGCAAGTCTTTAATATAAAAATCGATTCCCTCGATGGATACAGTTTTTTTCTCTTTGGTATCTCTTCTGGCAATTTCAACCAGGTTATTTTCCAGATCCCTGATACCAATGGCCATTCTTACAGGCACACCCTTCAATTCATATTCGGCAAATTTCCAACCCGGTCTTGCATTATCAGAATCATCATATTTTACAGTAATACCCAGGGATTTTAATTTAGCTACAATCGTCTTTACCTTTTCATCCAGTATGGCTTTCTGCTCATCCCCTTTATAAATAGGAACGATTACTACCTGGATAGGAGCAATCTTAGGAGGTAGAATGAGTCCGTCGTCATCACTATGCGCCATTACAAGTGCCCCGATCAAACGCGTACTTACTCCCCAACTCGTTGCCCAAACATAATCGAGCTTATTTTCTTTATCACTGAATTTTACATCAAATGCTTTGGCAAAATTCTGTCCGAGAAAATGTGAAGTACCTGCCTGTAATGCTTTTCCATCCTGCATCAACGCCTCAATACAATAAGTATCTTCGGCTCCGGCAAAACGTTCATTCGGACTCTTCACTCCTTTTATAACCGGCAATGCCATCCAGTTTTCCGCAAAATCTGCATACACATCCAGCATTTGCCTGGTTTCAGCTATGGCTTCCACAGCGGTTGCATGGGCAGTATGCCCCTCTTGCCAGAGAAATTCGGCAGTACGTAAAAACAAGCGGGTGCGCATTTCCCATCTCACCACATTGGCCCATTGATTAACGAGAATCGGCAAATCGCGGTATGATTGAATCCATCCTTTATAGGTGCTCCAGATAATGGCTTCACTGGTAGGTCTTACCACCAGTTCTTCTTCTAATTTTGCTTCGGGATCAACAATCAGCTTTCCTTTATTATTCGGATCCGCCTTTAACCTGTAATGTGTAACTACAGCGCACTCCTTCGCAAAACCCTCGGCATTTTTTTCCTCGGCTTCAAATAAACTCTTGGGGACGAATAAAGGGAAATAAGCATTCTGGTGACCGGTATCCTTAAACATCTTGTCCAATACATCCCGCATATTTTCCCATAAGGCAAACCCATAGGGTTTGATGACCATGCAACCCCTTACAGCGCTGTAATCTGCTAAATTACCTTTGATTATCAGATCATTATACCATTGCGAATAATCCTGCTCCCTTGAAGTGATTTCCTTACCCATATATTTAATTAAACTTCTTTTATGATTTTATTAACAATTTATTTCATTGCTAACATTTGTTGGCAAAATATTTGATATAAATATATATGTTTATACTAAGTGCATGGCAAATGTATGTAACTTAGCCTTATCTAACCTCTAATACTGCCTGTATGAAACAGTTTCTACTATTATCTGTATTGGGAATTTGTTTTTTATCATCTTGTTCTACGGCTTTTAAAGCGGGTCAAACACCAGATGATCTATACTATTCTCCTGGCCGTCCATCCGTTTCCGCCAGAGAAGAAAAAAAGGAACAGGCTGCCAACCGGGATGCACAGGATAAATATGATCTGTATTCAAATACCCTGGAAGATCATTATCTGCGAATGAAAGTATCGAATCCATCTTTATGGTCTCCATTGGATGATTACAGTTACTGGAATGATATGCGTTATGATTTTGGTATCTATAATTATTCTCCTTACATGCTGGGATATAACCCTTATTATTTCGGCTCTCCTTTTCAGATTGGGTTTGGATATATGTGCTATTACCCATATGGTTATGGAACAGGCAATTTTGGCTGGAGAAACCCTTTATACACTGTAATCAGTTATAGTACGCCTTCTTTCTCAAATGGCGGTGGAGGAACCTCCAATGCCGGCACTAATCTGGCTGCCTATAAAAGCAAAGCGTATAACAACAGCAATGCCGGATACTTCGATCCAAAATCAGGAAACTATGTAACCAGCGGCGGGCAAAGCAATTTTGGAACTCTTTTGAAAAGGGTTTTTAACGGACCTGCTTCTAATCCAACAGCTTCCAGCTATGATAGGGCTGTTCGTTCATATAATACTTCATCACCAGCCAATAATAATTCATCAGCGAATTCCTCTTCACAAAGAACTTATAGCAGCAGTACTCCTTCAAGTTCTGCAGGAGGCAGTAGTGGCGGGTTCCAAAGTACAGGCACTACTGCAACCACCGGGCGAGGCGGCAGAGGAAACTAAACTCTCATTGAAATGTATTTGTGATCGTTTATAAAGCATACTATTTATGCTTTACAGATAATCTATTATCCAAACTATGTCTATGAAAAAGATACTGGCCTCCATACTAATATTTACTCTCGCCTGCTTGTCTTCGAGCGCACAAGCACCGGAAGACGCATTGAGAACCGCCTGGTTTACACAAAATGGTACGGCCCGGGTGATGGGTACGGGAGGCGTAATGGCTTCATTGGGTGGAGATATCACAGCAAATCATATAAACCCTGCCGGCATTGGCTTGTTTAAAACCAATGAGCTTGTTTTTTCCCCGGGTTTTTCATTCAACAATAATAAATTCAATTTTAGGGGTACAGATACTAGTAGTAGTAAAAATAACTTTAACTATGGCACATCCGGAATTATCCTGGGGTTCCAAAACACCAGTGGAAATAGCAAATGGACAAGTAGTGCCTTAGCGATATCTGTAAATGAATTGGCTAATTATAATAACCATGTTCAATTTACCGGATTCAATAATTTTAGCTCCTTTACTGAACAATATCTTGAGGAACTTACCCGCGACAGAGCAGACACGAATGCCGCACTCAGTAACTATATTTTTGGGTCCTCCCTTGCTTTCAGAACTTTTCTGATAGATACAACCAGTGGGCCCGGTGGTGTGGTTACCGGTTTTCAGAGTTTTGTACCCATTTCAACCGGTGTCAATCAATTTTATGATGCAGTTACCCGTGGAGGTTACCACGAGATAGCGATCGGCCTTGCCGGGAACCTGGAAGACAAGATGTATGTAGGAGGAAGTCTTACCATTCCGGTAGTTAGTTACCAAAGAGATCTTACCTATAGCGAAACAGATGCCAGTTCCAGCACCAGTAATCAATTCAAATCCTTCGAATATAAGGAAACCTTTACTTCCAGCGCTGTAGGCATAGGGTTAAAACTGGGAATGATTTACGCACCTCAACCTTCCCTGCGTTTGGGTCTGGCCCTTCATTCCCCCCAGTTCCTTGGATATACAGATCATATCAGTTCATCCATTACTGCCAATACAGAAAGCTATGCCGGTATCAAATCTGCCAATAGTAACGATCTCAATGGCGGAAATCCGGGCGAAAGAAAATACACCATGATCACACCCTGGCGAGCAATCGTAAGCAGTAGCTATGTATTTGGCGTTTCGGAAGACACGAGAATGCAAAAAGGATTTATCAGTGCAGATCTGGAATATGTAAATTATAGAGGCGCCCGCATGTCGCCCACTTCAGGTGCTTCTCAGGATATCAAAGATTATTATGATCTGCTCAATACCACTATTAAAGGAACCTATAAACCCAATATTAATTTCCGAATGGGTGGAGAATTGAAATTACATACGTTTATGCTTCGTCTGGGTGGCGCTTATTATGGAAGTCCTTATGTTGACGAAACATTGCATGCAAGTAAATTCCTGGCTACCGGCGGTATCGGATATCGCGACCATGGTATGTTTATTGATTTGAGTTATGCCTATACTTTTAATAAAGATGTAGTGTTCCCCTATCGCCTGAATGATAAGCCTAACACATTTGCACAACAGACCGGAAACCTGGGTACCCTTGTATTGAGCTGGGGTTTTAAATTTTAACTGGTAAAGAATATTGCATGGATTGATTGCCATATTGTTTAATGGCCTGATCCTTTCACAAGCATTGACATAAACTATCATTTACCCGTTATCTGAATTAACAATTAACCGGAAGGCGTTGATTATTCCACCATTTCGCTTGCTTACTCTTTGGCAATTTTCCTACAACCATCTCAGTTCAGTATGAACTCTTTGCACAGCTGTTCGCTCCGGGATGGTATTTACTTGTAAATAAATTAATGGAGTAGCATCACCGGAACCGGGAAACTGTGCAGCCGCAATGAAAATAGTGGAATGAAACCAACCCAAAGGCAATTTTCATTGGTGCAACACGTTATTTTAAAGTAACTGTAAAACGTACACAAGCGAATGGCAAAAAAGAATTTATTACTCTGTTTATTCCTCTCTCCCTTTTTCATGATCCCCAGCATGGGACAGGTAACCACTTTAAAACAAAAGATTGAACAGATCATCGACTCAAAAAATGCCGGGATTGGTGTTGCAATAGGCGGTCCAGAGGACAGGGATACCATAATTGTGAATGGAGCTACCCATTATCCTATGCAAAGCGTTTATAAATTTCATATAGCCATTGCAGTTTTGGACCAGGTGGATAAAGGAAGATTTACGATTGATCAGAAAATACCGGTAAAAAAATCTGATCTTTTGCCAAAAACCTGGAGCCCATTAAGAGATAATTACCCTGATGGAAACATCACCCCCCAGCTCAAAGAATTGCTTTACTATGCGGTATCTAAAAGCGATAACAATGCCTGTGATATATTGATCCGCTTATTAGGAGGCACTAAAGAAATCAATAAATATCTGCATGCCATTGGCATCAAAGATGTGTCTATAGCCGCCACAGAAGAGGAATCTGCCAAAAGTTGGGAAGTACAATATACCAACTGGAGTACCCCCTATGCTGCTATCCAATTATTGAGAAAATTTCATGATAAAACCCTGCTCTCCCCAAAAATGCATGATCTGTTGTTTGATCTCATGGTAAATTCTTTAAAGGATGACCGGATCAAAGGATTGCTTCCCGAAGGCACACGAGTTGCCCATAAAACCGGCACTTCGGGAACCAACCCACAGAATATTACCACGGCAACCAATGACATTGGAATCATAAACCTGCCTGATGGAAAACACTTTACGATTGCCGTGTTTGTGGCTGATTCCAAATATAATGACAGCACCAATGCATCTATTATTGCTAGGATTGCTAAAGCGGCCTGGGATTATTATTTAGACAAATCACAATTTGCAGCACGGCAACATTTTGATGTTGCTTCTGCGATTGATTCTTTGTTAAATACCAAAACTAAAAACAAAACCCCTTTTAATGGTACCATACTGGTATCACAAAATGGAAGAAAAATATATTCCAAAGTGTTTGGGTTTTCTGATTTTGAGAAAAAGACAATTTTACTCCCCAACGACCAGTATGTAATTGGCGCCATCAGTACCCAGGTTACCGCTGTATTGATTTTACAGGAAGTAGAGAAAGGGCATATCATATTGCAAAAGCCGATTCGCACTTACCTGCCTGACCTGAGCGAAAAATGGGCAGACACGGTTACCGTTCACCAATTATTGACCCATACACATGGTATTGTTGACCTCACCCAGCCTCTCGCATTCCATCCGGGAAATGATTTTCAATATTCACAACTAGGCTATGATCTTCTGACGAAAATACTGGAAGCAGTAACCAATAAAACTTTTGCAAACCTGTCCGGTGAATTATTCGAGAGATGCAATATGAGAAGTACATTTCATCCTGACCTCCACAAACAGAAAAACCTGGTGAAAAGCTATACTGCACAACCAGATGGCAAATTATCAGCTGATACCAAAAAAGACGACGACTATCTTGCAACGGGTGGTTTTATCTCAACTATAAATGACCTGCTTACCTGGAATAATTTTTTACATAGTGGTAAATTATTTACCGATAGCAATAATTACAAACTAATGACCACAGGTTATGCCATTATGAAACATCCGGTATTTGGAACTGTTGATTATGGTTATGGGCTAACCATTTCCACTAGAGATGATTATTACAAAATCGGACAAACCGGTTTTTTCTCAGGATATGTGTCACTGGATTATTATTTTCCAGCTACCAAAACCAGTGTGATTGTACTGTCTAATGTTGCCAGAGATACGGAAAGTCCTACCAGTACTTTTTTAGTACATACCCAGATATTGGATATATTAAAACAAAGTAACCTGATTATAAAAGGAAAATAATATCAGTAGCTTTTCCGGAAAGGTGATTGCCTGTTAATCTATCAGCAGATATACTATGAACGCCCAAATTAAAAACATACAAACTGAGATCCTTTCCGATAATTGGTATATACTTAGAAAGGTCAGCTATGAGTATTTAAAAAAAGATGGCACCTGGGAAAAGCAAAGCCGTGAAGCTTACGACCGGGGAAACGGAGCTGCCATTCTGTTATATAATACATCACAGAAAACTGTGATCCTTACCCGCCAATTCCGGCTTCCCAGTTTTATCAATGGAAATCCTTCTGGTATGCTGATTGAAGCTTGTGCAGGTTTACTGGATAAGGATAATCCGGAAGATTGTATCCGCCGGGAAACAGAAGAAGAAACTGGCTACCAGATTAAAGAAGTGCGTAAGATATTTGAAGCGTATATGTCGCCGGGATCAGTTACCGAGATCCTATATTTTTTTATAGCTGAATATACTCCTTCTATGAAAATTCATGCGGGAGGGGGATTGGAAACAGAACACGAAAATATTGAAGTAATGGAACTCGATTTTGAAAAAGCCTGTTCTATGATAGATACTGGTGAGCTTAAGGATGCCAAAACAATTATGCTGCTACAATATGCCAGGATTCATAAACTTTTATAAGTACCCTATTTTTATGAACATGATACTAAAACCTGCACCTCCCTATCCATCTTTCTATCAGGCCTACTTAGACAAAGTACCGGATGATGGTAATCTCTTGCAACATTTACAAACAATCATTACCGAAACAGAAGAACTTGTTAAGATGCTTTCACCAGAGCAGTTAACTTACCGATATGATACAGGAAAATGGGATATTAAAGATATTCTTTTACACCTTGCTGATTGTGAGCGTGTGATCATATACCGTGCAATGAGAATTGCAAGAGGAGATAAAACCAACCTTCCCGCATTTGATGAGAATCTATTTGTTTTAAATGCCAAAGCGGATAACAGAAGTACAGAAAGTTTATTATCTGAGCTTCGAACATTTCGTAATGCCAGCATCCATTTTATACATACACTTACTGATGAATCTTTAGATAGATCAGGAACGGCCAATAACTACCCATTAACAGCAAGGTTACTGGTTAATCACCTGTATGGGCATCACAAACATCATTTGCTAATCATCAAAGAAAAATACCTGCACTGAATGAAATGTCATGTTTTTAATATGCCTAGGCTACCTTAGGTTATAACAAAGACTGCAAACAAAAATACCCCAAGGATAAACTTCCTGGGGGTATTTTTTATACAAGGTAAATTGGTTATTTCAAATCATCCAGCTTCAACCCCTGATTACATTTTATATCCTTAATTTCTATATTTATTTTTAATGGACCTGTATCAAATAATTGTTTTACCGGCAGCTTTACACCATTCACTTCCTTATACCCCGTGTTGGTGATAATCACGGTAGATTTTACGCCTGCATTGTCTTCCGTTCTTACTTCCTTTACCCGCAGTCCGGAAGCCAGATCATAATAAAAATTAAAGACCCTTTCTTTGGGTGATTTAATTTCTATATTGTATGCATCCTTTCCTTCCACCGACTCGATTCCTTTAACCGTAAAACTATAGCCGGCTTTTTTCAGCAAATACGATTCAATAAATAATGAAGCGGTCTCATCCAATTCTTCTTTGTCTCCATCTTTCAACGACTGCTCTGCTCCCTGCTGTATTACTGAATACTGGTCATTTTTAACCGATTGTTTTGACAAGGACATTCCTCTCATCGACATTGTATTCAAAAAACCGGAAGGAAATATAAATACAGAAGAATAATCAATCACCTGTCCCATAACAGATGCCGTTCCCGTCATAGTCAAATCTTTCACAGCATTGATAGCCGATTCGCCGCCCTGGGCATCTATGCTTTTTTTGAAGATGCTTTCAGCAGAAACAGAAGGATCAACTTTTTTCTCAACAGGTGCCTGTTTTTCATTACCATATACATCAAAATACCGGATCTCTCCATATTTTTCGAGCCCTTTGGTAATCTGCTTTGCATTACCTACCACCACAATATGAAGATTTGCCGGCAATACATATTTATCCGCCATGGCTTTTACCTGCAGATTATCAACAGATGCCAGTTTTTGCAGGTAATTCTGATAATAGTCCTTAGGCAAATTATACCGGGCCACATTCAAAGCAAACCGGGCAATCGTTTCGGGGCTTTCTAATGACCTGGCAAAACTTCCACTCATTTCATTTTTGGTTTGGTTTATTTCATCCGCATTTACATTCTCCTCACGTATACGATTCAACTCAACTAAAAACTGACCAATCGCACTATCTGTTTTTTCATTTCGAACAGATGCATTGGCAGTAAAATTAGCAACCAGTTTATCTGGATTAATGCTGGAATAAGCTCCATAGGTAAACCCATATTTTTCACGAAGATTTTTATACAACCTTCCAGATGAGCCATTACCTAAAAGCGTATTCATTACTGAGGAAGGAATCACATCTGGCTGACCAGGCTGTAACTGGAAGGGAGTAACCAGATTGATCACACTTTGAACAGCGCTGGGTTTATCAACAATCGCAACATAAGTTTTTGCAGGTGCCGAAGCTACCGGATACACCGGTGCCGGAACTGTCGCTTTTTTCCATGAACCAAAATTTGCTTCTGTCAATTTTTTGGCTTCTTCAACTGTAATATCACCTACAAAAATCAGGTATGCAATATTGGGTTTCCAGTAAGTCTGGTAATAATCACGGATATCATCCACAGTTACCTTTTTCACTGTTTCTTCTGTCTCCACTTCTCCATAAGGATGTGATTTTCCATATACCAACCTGCTTACTACATTTCTGGCTATCGCATTTACATCTTCTTTATTCTGTGCCAGCCCTGATAATTCCTGTTTACGAATCTTCTCCAGTTCCTCTGCCGGGAAAGAAGGGCGTAAAGCAATATCTGCCATCAACCCGAATACTTTAGGGAAATTATTGGTCAGTGAAAACCCACTCACACTTTTCGCCGAAGTGCTGATGGTAGCACCGAGGTAATCAATCTCTTCATCCAAAACCGCCTTATTCATTTTTGTAGTCCCCCTGCGAAAAAGCTCTCCGGCCATGCTGATCATACCGGCTTTATCTCCCTCCAGAATTGCATCCCTGTCTATTGTGAGGGTAGCTGATATACGCGGCAATTTTGTATTACGCACCACAAAAACCTTTAAGCCATTTGGCAAAGTAAAAAAAGCCGGTTCCCCTACTTTAATCACAGGCGCGGGTCCTGGTTTGGGAGCATGCGTCCTGTCTACCTGGGCCCATATCAGCACCGGAAACAAAATAAATATGGATAGAATTATTTTTTTCATGTTGAACTTTTTGAAATTCTTTTGATAAATATCATTTCCTGTTATCGCCAGCATCAATTATTGTTTGGTTCCTTTGGGAACATAATATAATACCACACGGTTATCTGCATTCAGGTATTTTTTAGCTACCCGTAACAGATCCTCCCTCGTTACTTTATTATACTTATTGATTTCGGTATTGATGAGGTTGGCATCACCAAAATAAACCTGGTAATTGGCCAATGTTTCGGCAATACCCGCCATGGTTGAATTGCGGGTAACAAACTCAGTAGTAATCTGGTTTCGCACTTTTGTAAACTCATGTTCATCCACCATTTTATTTTTAACCCCATCTATTACAACCTGAATTTCTTTTTCAAGATCGGCGGGTTTAATATTCATATTGGCAATACCATAAATAATGAATAAGCCCGCATCTTCCAATGCATAATTAAATGCCCCTGCAGCAACAGCCAGTTGCTTTTCATCAACAATATATTTATTCAACCTGGATGAGTTACCGCCCGATAAAAGGGTAGATAACACATTAAAAGCATAATACTCATCGCTCCCTTGTTTGGGTGATCGATACGACATCACTACAGCGGGTAATTGAATATTATCTTCTACCACATCCCTTACTTCACCACCTAATGGCGGTTCTGTAACTGCGGGACGGGGAATGGGTTTACTACCTTTTGGAATCGTTCCGAAATAGGCCTGAATCTGTGCTTTTACTGCGGGGATATCAATATCACCCGCAAGACTTAACACACAATTATTGGGTACATAAAATGTTTTATAGAAATCTTTAAAATCGTCCAATTTGGCCCGGCTCAAATGGTCCAGACTGCCTATGGGCTGCCAGCGATAAGGATGTACCCGGAAAGCACGTTTAAAAATTTCTCCAATCAGACTGCCATAGGGTTGATTGTCTATCCGCTGACGCTTTTCTTCTTTCACTACTTCTTTTTGTGTATTCACCCCTATATCCTCAATCTTTGCGTGTAACATCCGCTCACTTTCTAACCACAAACCCAGTGCATACTGATTACTCGGAAACAATTCAAAATAGTACGTTCTGTCCTGGGTAGTATTTGCATTATTATATCCTCCGGCATTGGAAGTGTATTTATCAAAATCACCCCGCTTTACATTATCACTTCCTTCAAACATCAGGTGCTCAAAAAAATGCGCAAATCCGGTATGGGCCGTGTCCTCATTTTTAGACCCTACATGATACAGAGCCGAAACCGCAACAACCGGAGCGGATTTATCCTGGTGAAGAATGACGGTTAACCCATTGGCCAAAGTATATTTTTCGAAAACAATCTTCGGAGCCTGGGCCTGCAAGCCAACGCTGATTAGTAAAACGGCAGGCATTGCCAATAACCATTTTCTCATAGTATTATTTTTAGTTCTGAATACAATATCAGTACAAAAAACGAATTAACCATTTTTTGTATAAGTTATGGGGAGGTTTTCACATTTCTATCACAGGTAAAGGATACCTGGAAGGCCAAATCTGTATAAAATTGGTAACGACTATTGACTATCCGTTTTACTTGATATCCATTACTCAAATTCTGAAAAGATAGTCCCCAGGCTTTCGGCATCAGGTGCTACCCAGCGTATATCCGGGTCCTTGGAAAACCAGGTCATTTGCCTTTTTGCATACTGGCGTGTATTGGTTTTAATTTGTGTAATTGCCTGTTCTAAAGAAACTGTTCCATCCAGGTAAGCGAATATTTCCTTATACCCTACTGTTTGTAATGCATTGAGATTTTTATAGGGCACTAAGTTTTTTACTTCTGCTACAAGTCCCGATTCAATCATTTGATCAACTCTTTCATCAATTCTTTTGCGCAATATCTCCTTCGGTACTTCTAAACCGATTTTGATAATATGGAAGGGTCTGGTAATTTTTTTTCGGGTTCGATACCTGAGGATAGATTGCCCTGTAGCCAGAAATACTTCCAAAGCCCGCATCAATCTCTGTGGATTTTGTTGTTCGGTGGATACTTCCCAGAAACCCGGATCCTTTTGTTGCAGTTCTTTTTGCAGCCAGATTAAGCCTTTTGATTTGTATCCTTCTATTACCTGATCCCTGACTGTTTCAGGTACTTCCGGCATTGGATCTATGCCTTCACAAAAAGCCTTTATATAAAGACCCGTACCACCAACCATTACCACCACCCGATGGTTCTGAAATAAGCTGGCCGACTTTTCCAATGCATATTTTTCAAAACTTCCGGCATTCAGTTCTTCGGTTACAGAATGAGACGCAATAAAATGATGTTTTACGGAAGATAATTCCTCTTCGGAAGGACGAGCTACTCCTATTTTCATTTCCTGATAACACTGTCTGGAATCGGCTGAAATGATTTCTGTTCCAAAATGTTTCGCTACTGAAATCGCAAAAGAGGTTTTACCCACAGCAGTGGGTCCGGCTATGATAATAATAGTAGGTTGTTTTTCCATAATAGCCGGTTGGGGAAATATAAGCAAGGAAGAGAGTAAAAAAGAAGCCACCCGGAATGAACATGCCAGGTATTTTATGCACTAAAATTCTTCTTCGGAACCGGGATCAACTTCTTCAGATTCGGATTCAGTATCTGTGTCAGCTTCTCCTTCCGTACCAAATCCTTCCGCCGCTTCCGAGAGATCATATTTTTCTTCAATATCGGCGAATTTATCACCTAACAGACTTTTGGTTCCATATTGCTGCGGACCAATTCCTTCTGTTCTGGATACAGCAGGATAGCTGAGCTTGGTATTTTCTTCTTTACTTACATTGATCAGTTCAACCAGGAATATCCAATGCTTTTCAAAATCATATTCATAGATAAACTTCTGGTTCGTATCGCGTATTTCTGAACTGATGGCGATATCAGCCATCAAAAGAGGCTCTACAACATATGGCTTATCGTATCTTTCAAAACTGATTTCCCGGCCTCTTTGCCAGTTATCATTACTCCGGTAGAAAGTAGCTTTGTGTTTGGAATCAAATTCAAACGATTTCAGTATCGCATAATGAAGATCCTGAAAATGCTGTGTATGTCTGATTACTATGTCCCTGTAAACCGCATCATCCTCTTCGAGATATACCCTGAATTTTAATATAGCCATTCTTCTTGTATAATTGGTTGTTTGAAGTTTCGGTTATCTGCTGATGGGCAAAAGTACAATTTATTCCACCGCCTGCAAGTTCAGTTCGGCAGCTTTTTGTAGCATAAACTGGTAAGCGGCCTCATATTCATTGGGTATCAGTCCGTCTAAAATAGCTTCCCGGATAGCATCCTTAATTAAACCCACCGGTCTGCCAGGTGATAAGCCAAATTTTTCCATAATCAGTTCACCAGTAATCGGTGGCTGCCAGTTGCGGATTTTATCGGTTTCTTCGACTTCCTGAAGACGTTTGCGTACCAGTTCAAAATTCTGAAGATACCTCTTTACCTTAACCCTGTTTTTACTGGTGATATCTGCTTCACAAAGCATCATCAGACTGTCAATATCCTCTCCCGCATCAAATAATAACCTTCGGATAGCACTATCGGTAATATTTTCTTTGGTCAAACTAATAGGTCTTAAATGAAGGGCCACCAGTTTCTGTACCCATTTCATTTTTTCATTAAGTGGCAGCTTAAGCCTGTTAAATATTTTAGGAACCATCCTGGCACCTACCACTTCATGACCATGAAAAGTCCAGCCATGCCCCTCTTCAAAGCGCTTAGTAGCGGGTTTACCGATATCGTGGAGCAAAGCGGCCCAGCGTAACCAAAGATCTTCTGTTTTAGCAGAAATATTATCCAATACCTGCAGGGTATGGTAAAAATTATCTTTATGCCCTTTCCCATCAATATACTCAGCACCATACAGATCCACCATCTGAGGAAATATCTCCTGCAATAATCTACTTCTGAATAAAAGATCCCAGCCCACAGAAGGTTGTGGACTAACCATAATCTTATTTAATTCTTCGGTGATCCTTTCCTGGGATACGATTTTAATTCTGTGAACATTATCAATGATTGCCTGAAAAGTCTCCGGAGAAATGGTAAATCCCAGTTGGGCTGCAAAACGAATGGCACGCATCATCCGAAGTGGATCATCGCTAAATGTTTGTAATGGTGCAAGAGGTGTTTGAATGATCTTCTTAGTAATATCCTCTAATCCATTAAAAGGATCTATCAACCTGCCAAAGTCCTCCTTATTCAAACTGATGGCCATAGCATTAATCGTAAAATCCCGTCTGTCCTGGTCCTCCGTTATGGTACCAGGTGCCACTTCGGGTTTACGGCTATCCGAACGATAACTTTCCTTACGTGCGCCAACAAACTCAACTTCCAGCTCCGGTAAGCGGATCTGCGCAGTACCGAAATTTTTAAAATAGGCAACTACCGGCTTTGGACTAAACAAAGAAGCTACTTCATGAGCCAAGGCAATCCCATCACCCATACAAACAATATCTGCATCTTTGGTGGGCCGACCTATTACTTTATCGCGCACAAACCCCCCTATCAGAAAACAGGGCATTTGCAGTTTTTGGGCTGCTGCTGCTATCTGGTTAAATAAAAACACTTCCTTTTCTGTACAAGGTATCTGCATACTTGGCAAATGTAGGGTTGTTTGGTTTTGAATTAATGGGGTAATACATTGAGCAACTGCTCTGTTCTGATCATACTGGCACAATGAAAATGATCCAATGGACATTTCGCTTTTCCATGAAGGCCACAGGGCCGGCAACTAAGGGATGACTCTACCTCTATGATATATTTATTATCAGACAAAGGACCGAACCCAAATGCCGGAATCGTTGAACAATATACCGCTGCAACCGGTGCATTCATAGCCGAAGCAAAATGCATAGGAGCAGAATCATTTACATAATTCATTTCCGCGTCTTTCATCAGAGCGGCAGATTGCAGGAAATTAAGTTGACCCGACAGATTACTAACATTTGCATTACCTGAAATTTCCTTAATGCTTTCACACAATGAACGATCCCCGGGTGCACCCAGCATATAAACCATTAGATCCAATGGCAATTGTCCTAATAAATCAGCCCATTGAGTAGCTGGAAATTGTTTGGTAAACCAAACCGAAGCCGGCGCAACACAGATGTATTTATTTTTTTTCCACTGAGCCACGGTTTCCATATCTGCAGAACTGGGATATAATTTGGGCTTTCCTGGAACATCGTCTGTAAATGATCGAATCAATTCATGGTTTCGTTCTATTTCATGCAGACTATGAGAGCCATCGGAAACAATATGTCGGATCACATCCGTAAACAAAAAACTAAATGGATTTTTATCAAACCCAATCGTTTGTTTTGCTCCTGAGAATGCAGTAATCAGTCCTGTGGCAGCGAATCTTTGTACATTGATAACCTTATCATACTTAATAGCCCTTATTCGTCTGATCAGCCCCAATAAATGCCTGTATTTACTTTTCTTCTTATCCCAAATGAGTACAGTATGAATAAAAGGATGGTTGGTAAATAATGACTCATTCCCCTTCCGCACAAGTATATCAATAGATGCATCAGGTAATTGCTTGTGCAATTTCTCAAGCAATCCCGTAGCCAATACCACATCACCGATAAAAGCAGTTTGTATGACCAGGATTTTTTGCATCAGGCAAAAATAGTATATCTATCGCCGAAAAGGGAATCTGGGCCTTGCTATATGTAAAGTAATGCCCCCTTTTCAAAATGGTGAACCATAACAGGTACGGTAGCCTGGTAAAAGAAAACGCAGAAACATCAATAATGATTTTACTGAAAAAATTGCCGAATGAATCAGGTTATTTATTTTCTTTCGTTTATAAAAAAGAAGTTGTATTTTGATAAATCTCATGAAGTCAGTTTTATAAA
>CAIWKU010000415.1 GCA_903913355.1 uncultured Bacteroidota bacterium
CGAAGAGCGAAGAAAATTCATAGATACCATCCTATCTCAAATTGATAAAACTTATCTACAACACCTTATTGATTATACCAAACTGCTTCAACAAAGAAACAGTCTGCTGAAACAATCCGCGGAATCCGGGAAACTGGATGAAGCCCTTTTCCAGATAATCACCGATCAATTATGCAAAAAAGGAGATTATCTATTTATTATCAGAAAAGAATTTTTGGCTGATTTTTTGCCCCTTGCACGTGAAATCTATGAACGTATTGCCGGAAAAAATGATGGTTTACAGTTGCAATATGACAGTCGCTTATTACAGGATTCATTGGAAGAATTATTAAAAATAAATAAACAAAAAGATCTCATACTGCAAAGAACTACGGTTGGTATCCATCGGGATGATCTTTCTTTTTATATGGGAGAAGCTGCTTTTAAAGCTGAAGCATCGCAGGGACAAAGAAAAAGCCTGCTTTTTGCCCTTAAACTCGCGGAATGGCAGGTGCTAAAAGATAAAAAAGGGTTTACCCCTATCCTCTTGCTCGACGATGTATTTGAAAAACTTGATGAACAAAGGATGTTTCAATTACTCCACTGGGTTTGCACCGAAAGCGACGGACAGGTATTCATCACCGACACCCATTCCCAAAGACTACAAACCCAATTAGAAAATACGAAAACACCCTTCCAACTAATCAATCTGCCCAATCTAGAAGACCTATTAATCTAAAAGAAGTTATTTCCCCATTCTCATCTCAATTACCCGGGATGAATTTTCAAATTCACAAATTTTCAAATTTTCAAATTCCCTTTCCGTATTTTTACCCCATGTCTGAACTTCATATCGGCGATGCCATTAAAGGATTCCTCAATAAAAGCCATTTACGTAATGGTATCCGTGCCGTGCAGATAGAAGAAATCTGGGAAGAGTTAATGGGGAAAACCATTGCGAAATACACCGACAAAATTCAGATCATCCAGCAAAAGTTATTTATTCAAACTGCGGTGGGCCCTTTAAAAAACGAATTGATGTTTCAAAAACCCCAGATCATTGCCCGTATAAATGAAGCATTTGGAGAAAAAGTTATCGACGAAGTCATTATACAATAACTCACACAACCTCTACCCTCCTCTAACGCGTAACCCACTACCCCACCCGCACCCTCGGGTCCACAATTCCATATAATAGATCAGCTAAAATATTTACCAGAATAAAAAAGGTAGCTGTAATCAGCACACTCCCCATCACTACCGGGAAATCCAGTTTCTCTAATGCATCTACCGTTACTTTACCAATACCCTTCCAGCCAAAAATATATTCTACAAAAAAAGCTCCGGCCAATAATTCGGCAAACCAACCGGTAATCGCTGTAATCACCGGATTCAATGCATTACGTAAAGCATGCCGGAATATAACGGCCTTTTGTGTGAGTCCCTTTGCATAAGCAGTTCTGATATAATCCTGGTCAAGAATATCCAGCATGGCACTACGGGTGAGTTGGGTAATAATGGCCAATGGGCGTATCCCCAAAGTAATGGCCGGAAGTATCAGGTTTCGTAACTGAAGTTGCCTGCCCGTAAAAGGATCCATAGAAAACAAACTACCCGTCATGTGTAGACCAGTATATTCACTCAGAACAAACCCAAATAAATAGGCCAAAACAATACCCATAAAAAATGATGGGGCAGATATCCCCAAAACACTCGCAAATACAGAAGAAGTATCCATCCAGGTATTTTGCTTAACTGCCGCCAGCACTCCTAATAATATACCGAGAATAGTAGCCAGTAACATGGCAGCAACTGCAAGCAGAATGGTACCTGGAAGTGCTTCCAGTAATACTTGTGAGACATCTTTTTTAGATTGATACGATCTTCTCAGGTAAGGTAATTTGATGCCCACCTTTGTTGACGAGCCCCAAAAAAATCCTTTTAATTGCTTTTTTTCAATATCCGATTTCGAATAAACAGAAACCGGAGATACATCATTGAGATAATACAAGAATTGCTTCCATTTCGGCTGGTCGAGCGCCAGTTCTTTGCGGATATTTTTAATGGTTGTGCTATCCCCGCTTTGTCCCAACACTAACCTGGCTGGATCTCCAAAACCCTGGAACAAAAAGAATACAACAATCACCACCCCTAACAAAACCAATACTCCATAAGCAATTTTGCGGGTGAGAAAAGATAGCATAGGGTCGCTTAGTTTTATTGGCCGTTTATTATCCGAATCAATGCATCCGCATCAGCATAACTGAACTTTTCGAGTATAGTGGCTTCCTGCATCAAACAAAATGTTGGGTTTACCCTTGCAGCTGTTTTTAATACGGTTGCATCGCAGGTGATGATGGTAAGATTACCAAATAAAGAACGGGCTTTCTCAACATCAGCAGTAACCAGTATTACGGGAATCTGTTTTTCTTTTGCTGCCTGAATGGTTTTTACCAGTTGTGGATTCCAGTCATCCGTATGTTTTATTTCCTTGGCAAGAATCAAAATATATTTCCCTTTTTGCGCAAAAATAGCAGCGGTTGTATCGGCACCGCCCTGACCATGCAATGAAAAGTCCGCAATTTTGGCCTGTAATCCATTGCCTTTTTTTACGAGTTTGTCCGCCCTGTTTTCGTATTCATAGGTTGAATCAAAATCTGCGGGGAAATGATCCTGATCAAAACTGATTTCTTTTCCTGCTTTCTTATAAGTAAACAGTATCGCAAAACTATCCGGTATGGCACCCTCGGGCGTTTTCATTTGCTGAACAATATTGTTCCCTTTTTTATAAGGAAGACAGTCGATAAAAGGCAGGTGCCTCAATACATAAAACTGACCTGCAGTAGCTGTAATGGTTACAACCAGTAAAATCAGGATGGCCGTTCCTTGTTTAAAAAAAGAATGGATTTTAGACAATGAACCCATTATGATCAGTATGAGTACCAGCAACAAAAGATCTTTGCCAAATGACTGGGCGGGTGTTAATGGAAGACAGTCTCCAAAACAACCACATGTTTTTATTTTACCGGAAAATAATGCATAGCCCGTCAGGAAACTGAAGAAGATAATCAGTATTAAAAGTAGCCAGCTGAATAATTTCATTCGCCATCCTATGATTACTGCAACGCCTGCCAATATTTCAAACACATTCATGAGGATAGATAAAGCCAGCGTATATCCATGAAAGCCGCTCAGGTTCCAGACTTCAAAGAATTCCTGCATCTTATAACTGAGCCCTAATGGATCGTTAGCTTTGATTAATCCTGAAAAGATAAACAGTAACCCAACAAACCAACGGATAATAATTATCAGATTTTTCATACTTAGATCAGTGTTTTCCTTCTTCTATTAAAATTAGTGCAAATACGCTGTAGTTGATAATATCTACATAATTGGCATCTATCCCTTCACTAATCAGGGTTATTCCATCATTACTCAGAATTTGTTTAATGCGCATCAGTTTCATCAATATCAGGTCGGCAAAACTCTGCTGGCTCATTTCGCGCCAGGCTTCTCCATAATCATGGTTTTTATCGAGCATGGTATTCTTTGCAAAATTTACTTTTTGCTGATACAATACTTCCACTTTTTCAACTGCCAGTTCTTCTACCATAGACTGGCCCAGTTCCAACTGCATTAAACCGATAACAGCATAATTCAGGATACCTTTGAATTCAGAAGGTATATCATCCCCCACTTTCTGCGTATGCAGATCCTGGATGGTTCTGATGCGAAGTGCTTTAATAAATATCTGGTCAACCACGGAAATGGTTCTCAATACACGCCATGCCGTACCATAGTCACGGGTTTTCTTAATAAATATATCCCTGCATTGCTCAATGGCTTTGTCGTACTGCTGATTCGTATCCTTCATTTTTAATGACCGCTTTGTTTGCTTAGGTAATATCTTTGAAGAGAATGCAAGATAATTGAATACCGACTATGTTTACACTTAACTGCCGGGGAAGATTATTGGTGATCAGCCAGCCCATTGTGATGGGGATAATCAATACCACACCCGATTCGTTTTACAGCAACAGCCGACATGCTTCTGTTGAAACTGCGCTGAAACAGGCCGGGCAAATGATTTTGGAAGGGGCAACCATCCTGGATATTGGCGGACAAAGCACCAGACCGGGCAGCACCCCCCTGAGCCAGGAAGAGGAAAACAGCAGGGTTTTGCCGGTGATAGAAGCAATTAGAAAACAGTTTCCCGATATCTATCTATCCATAGACACTTACCAGGCTGGGGTGGCTAAAAAAGCAGTTGATGCAGGGGCCGATATCATCAATGATATCAGCGGGGGATCTTTTGATCCGAATATGCTTTCAACGGTTGCAGAACTAGGCGTTCCCTATGTATGTATGCATATAAAGGGTGATTCCCATTCTATGCACCATGAACAAACCTATACAGATATTACCCAGGAAGTACTTGATTATTTTATACACCGAACAGCGGATTGTATCAACCAGGGAATCAAAGATATTATCATTGACCCTGGTTTTGGGTTCAGCAAAAATAGCCAACAGAATTTCCTTCTTTTAAAAGATCTGGAAGTGTTCCATATCCTCCAAAAACCTTTACTATTCGGCATTTCCAGGAAATCAACTATCTACAAAACATTGGGCATCACCCCCGAAGAATCACTGAATGGAACCACGGTACTCAATACTGCCGCCCTCCTAAAAGGAGCGCATATTCTAAGGGTACATGATGTGAGGGAAGCTGTGGAAGCGATCAAACTGGTAAATCAATTAACAATTAATAATTAACAATTTTCCTAAACGAAAAAGAGTTAACAATTAGCTTCATCAAAATGGCTAATTGTTAACTCTTCGAATTAATAATTAATAATTATTAATTATTAATTACTTCTTATGTGGGTTCACCGGAGCCTGCTGTGGTTGTGCAGCAGCGGGTTTAGGGATATCTACATCCAGTACTTCAATATCGAAAACCAGGTTACTGTAGGCTGGCATAACTGGAGGTTGACCTTGCTGACCATAAGCCAACATAGCCGGAACAAAGATTTTTCCTTTTCCGCCTTTACCAAACATACGCAGACCTTCGTCCATTCCTTTGATAACACCACCCTGACCGGCAACACCAATGAGTACATTCAAAGGTTGGTTATTAGGCCCGGCTTTATCCATATTGGAATCAAATACTTTTCCGCTGATAAAAGCACCTCTATACATAACTTTAGCTTCTTTCCCAGAATCTGCTTTTGCTGCATCACCTGCGTTTTGTACTTCTACCAAAGCGCCAGATGGAGTAGAAACAGTTTTTACACCAAGTTTAGCTGCATATTCTTTTAATGTTTTGATCTCTCTTTGTGTTTCCAGATCAACTTCTTTCTGCACATCAGCATTGGCTTCGATCTGAGAATTGAACACTTTCAGGATTTCCACTCTTCCTTTAATCATATCCTTCTGGTGGAACATATTACTATATTCAAGTTGACCCAGTTTTTTCAGGCTATCCACACTTAAAACAAATTCAACTTTATCACCCACCGCACATTTGGTAATTACCTCCAGGAAACTATGTTTAGTAGCTCTGGCGGTATCAAGAACCATATAGGCTGGGATATGACCAAAAGAAGTATTGATAACAGTATCCTTAGGCGGAATTTTGTATTCAATATTAAACTTCACATACTGACCCTGTTTTAACTTCTCATTACTTCCTCCTTTGGTGATCTTATAAGTAACACCTGAAGGGGTTTTTTCGTATTGGTTACAGCTTGCAAGCAATACAATCGCTAATAAAAGCGTGGTAGTTGTTCTCATCATTTTTTATTGTAGTTGATTTTGATATTCTTTAATGACTTCTTTAAATTTTTTTATGGTTGACTCGAGGCTGTCGCTACTTCTGCCTCCTGCGGCGTTCTTATGTCCCCCTCCTTCAAAATGTTTCCGGGCAAATTCATTTACATCAAAATTGCCTTTGCTGCGAAAACTCCATTTCCGTTCTTCATCACGATCAATCACCAGGGCACCGAATTTGATTCCTTGAATAGACAACAAATAATTGACCAATCCCTCTGTATCCCCTGTTTTAATATCAAACCGATTCAGATCAGGCCTTGTAATATACATTAATGCTGCATTATATTCATACAAAACCTCCATCCGGTTAAGTAAGGCATACCCGATAAAACGTAACCGATTCTCCAGGAAATTATCGTAGATATGGTCATGCACCTTGGTATGGTTAAGACCCGTTTCTTTCAATTTTGCCACCATCGTATGAACTGATGCAGTGGTAGAAGGAAAACGAAATGACCCGGTATCTGTCATTACTCCGGTATACAAACATTCAGCAATCTCGCTATTAAGAAGATTTGCATACCCTGAATTAATAATTAAATCATATACCATTTCACAGGTAGAGCTTTTCGATGTATCACTGATTCCATAGGTAAATTCTGATTCCTGTGGCTGCTGGTGGTGATCAATCAACACTTTACAACAATTGGCTTCGGCAAGAAAAGACTCCATATTTTTGGTCCGGTGAAGTATATTAAAATCCAGACAAAACAGGATTTCAGTCTCAGAGATCAGTTTTTTCGCTTTTTCCCTGTTTTTCTCAAAATCAACCACCTGCTCAATTCCAGGCATCCAATCCAGAAAATTTGCCCAGTTGGTCGGAGATATTACGGTTACAGCATGACCTAACTCTTTTAAAAAGTGGTACAGACCTAAGGCAGAACCCATGGCATCCCCGTCAGGCTTCTGATGCATGGTAACTATCACACGGGACGGGGTATTCAATTGAGGGTAAAATTCTTGGATCGGCTGCATATAATGGCGGCAAAATTGGGGTTTCCATGCTATTCTATCAAATCAATTTGTAGGGCTTTAACAAAAATAACCGGATTATATCCCCAAAAAGGGTCATGATTGCTTACTTTTGCAGCCGAAATTTTATATTTTATATGAGCAAGAGAACATTTACCATGATCAAGCCCGATGCCACCGGAAAAGGGTATACAGGGGCTATTTTAGACCAGATTATTCAGGCTGGTTTTAGTGTAAAAGCTATGAAATGGACCAAACTGACTGTTGAACAAGCCGGATTATTCTATGATATCCACAGAGAAAGACCATTTTTTGGCGAATTGGTAGAATTCATGTCCAGCGGACCCATTGTAGCCGCTATTCTGGAAAAGGAGAATGCTGTAGCAGATTTCAGGAAATTAATTGGAGCCACCAACCCTGCTAATGCAGAAGAAGGAACCATCCGTAAACGCTTTGCGGCTTCGGTAGGAGAAAATGCAGTTCATGGTAGCGATAGTGATGAAAATGCAGCTATTGAGGGAGATTTCTTCTTTTCTAAACTGGAAAGATTTTAATAAATACTTATAGATGATAAATAAAAAAGGCCCATATCGGGCCTTTTTTATTTATCGCATACTTCCTATTGAACTTTAAGAGGGTCGGGAACAGCGGTTCCATGAAAATTAACACGCTTCGTCAACCCATTTTTAAAAATAATATCCGCGTACTTAGTAAAATCACCAACTGCACTTCCATTGAAACCCAGGGTAATAAAAGTTGAGTTACCTGGTGCAATGGTGTCCGCTTTTTTATATTTGGGCGTAGTACATCCGCAACCCACTTGCACGTTCACGATTACCAGGGTATCTGTACTGATATTCTTAATATATACATTGAACTCAAGCGGTTTGCCCGAACTGATTTTGCCCATATCATAATTACCATTGGTCAATTCAACCATGGTATTGATATCTTTTTTGGCAGTGGTATCTGTTTGCGCATTAACCGCCAAAAAAAAGCCGGTTGCGAAAAG
>CAIWKU010000416.1 GCA_903913355.1 uncultured Bacteroidota bacterium
TATTGGTCCGGGTATGGGCAAAGGCAAAGAGGCTTCATCGCTATTATCAGAAGTTTTTTCAGCATACACAAAGCCGATGGTAATAGATGCTGATGCAATCACCTTGCTCGCCGCAGACCAAAAATTATTATCCAAAATCCCAGCCGGTTCAATACTTACCCCACATGAAACAGAATTTGACCGCCTGATGGGAGCTCAAAAAAATCGTTTTGACAGAATAGCGGCAGCTTTGGCTCTTAGTCAACAATATCCTATTATTATTATACTAAAAGGACATTATAGTCTTATCGCTTTTGAAGGAAAAGGAATGTTTAATACAACCGGAAATCCAGGAATGGCCAAAGGGGGAAGCGGAGATGTATTAACGGGTATTCTTACTGCTTTATTGGCTCAGGGATACAGGCCATATGAAGCTGCTATTTTAGGCACGTATTTACATGGTCTGGCAGGTGATCTTGGTTTATTGCATCAATCAGAAGAATCGTTGATTGCAACAGATATCATTGAAAACCTGGGTGCCGCATTCAGTTATCTCAAAAGTTCAGTTGATACAACTATTAACTAGATATTCTCAGCCCCACCCAACCAGTTTTTAAAGCTATTCACTTTCTCTCTGCTAACCACTGTTTCTGCATTTACAGGGAATACTAATTCCAGTTTTAATCTCCCACCCAGCCAGGTATGAATTTTTACGATTGAATCAATATTTACAATCAATTTTCTATTAATCCGATTAAATTTGGATGGGTTTAATTGTTCTTCCAGTTCTGCCAGATTCTGTTCAAGTAAGTATTTGGCATTATTCAGGTCCACTGCATAGCAAAACTTTCCGTCGGCAAAAAAATAGGAAATATTTTCTGTTTTCAGGTAACTAAGCTGCTGCCCTCGTTTAATCATCAACCGCTCCTTAAATGAAGTCTTCTGTATATCTTTTAACAGATTCATCATGCGCTGAGATATTTCCTTTTCTCTGATGGTATATACGTTCTTATATTTTTCAATTGCCTGTTGTAATTCAATACTATCAATCGGCTTGAGAAGATAATCTATGCTGTTTACTTTAAATGCCTGTAAGGCGTACTGATCATATGCGGTTGTAAATATCACCGGGATCCGGACTTCTATTTGCTCAAAAACGGAGAAGCTGACACCATCTGCCAGCTGAATATCCATAAAAATAAGGTTGATATTATTTGCAGTACCCAGATATTTTACAACTGATTCAACACTGTCTAATATGGTAACAATATCAATCTCACTACTGATTTGTTGCAGCATGTTTTTTAACCGACTTGCCGCCGGCGCTTCATCCTCAATAATAATCACCCGCATAATTATGTTACAATTAAGGGAATTGACACTGTAAATTTCTGATCGGTTTCAGAAATGGCTACCAATTTATCTGTTATCAACCTATACCTGTTTCTGATATTACTCAATCCGATGCCGGTAGAATCCATTTCCTGATTTTTCTTCTGGAGATTATTGACTACTAACAGATTTTCCTTATCCGTCATTACTTTTATCCAAAGAGGCTTATCAGAAGAAACGATATTATGCTTTATGGCATTTTCAACCAGCAACTGAAGAGAATAAGGAACAATTTGGCTCTCCATTTGGTCTTCGGGAATCTTTACTTCAATGTTGAAATTATTCCCAAACCTGGTTTTCATTAAAAACGTGTAGGCTTCCAGCACTTTGATTTCGTCTCGTAAAGAAATGCTTTTTTCATCTTTTACTTCAAGGATATACCGATACACTTTAGATAGTTGCTGGACAAAATCAACTGCCTGTTTTGGGTTTTCAGGTATTATTGAGCAAAGTGTATTCAGGTTGTTAAATAGAAAATGGGGATTTACATGTGCCTTAAGTGCATGCAATTGCGCCTGTAGGCTTTCTCTTTTCAGCATTTCTTTTTCCTGAACTGATTTTTTAAGTTCATTCATGAAATAACCTGTTTCATAAATTGCGCTTATCGTAATACTACAAAAAATTGCTGCACTATTTGATTTGATGATGGTATCACTAAGAGAAAGATAATCTTCTTCGCCATTGTAAAAGTGGCAAAAATCTTTTAACAAAAAACCTATAACATTACTTGCAAAAATGGCATAAATCAGTACACAAATCGATTGAACAATGAGTCGCTTTTTAGTATCAGAAAATTCAGGGAACCGAATAATGGATCTGAGCATTATATATCTGTTCCCAAGCCAGATAGCTATGGTTATTATAAGGGTTGTAATATATATTTCCCATGTATAAAAAGGCGCTTTTTGAAAACGGATTCCAAAAAAAACGATGGGGATAATAAAACTAACTATGGGAACAAACGCGAAAATGAGTAACCCATCTTTGAGTTTGGTCTTTTTATTGTTAATTGAATGATTATTTTCCATCTCCATTTTATTTATCCCAGACCCATAGTTTACATTTATTCTGCGAACAACCAGGTTTCTTTGATTTAAAACTACTAAAA
>CAIWKU010000417.1 GCA_903913355.1 uncultured Bacteroidota bacterium
ATATTTTCTGAAATCGATTTTAAAAAGCCTTTGTTTCAAAGGCTTTTTGCATGTAGGGCCTGACTATACTGAACTATTCCCGACAGAAAATAGTATATTGATCTAAAAAGTTATAAAAAAATACGCATGAGGTCTTTTTTGCTATTAATAGGTTACCTATTTGCACTATACTCATTTGGTCAGCCAAAGCTCACAGGGAAAGTTACAGATGCAGTAACCAAAAAACCGATTGGTAACGTAAGTATTTTTTTAAGCCATACTACCATCGGCACGGTTAGTAATGATAATGGCGAGTTTGTGATAGCCAATATGCCGCAAGGAAAATTTCAACTGATTGCCTCCTCATTAAATTATGAGAATTATATAACTACTATCGAATATCCGGGCAAAGGCGATCCGCTTAGTATTGATATGACGCCAACCGAACATACATTACAAGAAGTGATTGTTGAGCCTTATGATAAAGATGGTTGGAAAAATTGGGGGGCCTATTTCAAAACGCATTTTATCGGGAATTTTTCGCTGATTAAGAATTGTAAATTATTGAATCCCGATGCGGTGAAATTCAGGTTTACTAGTAAAAAAAATATATTGAGGGCTTTTGCACATGAAAAGCTGATTTTTGAAAACAAATCACTTGGCTATCGTATTCAATATCTTCTCACTAGGTTTGAACTTGATTTTACCGATAACACTTTTAAATATGTAGGCTACCCGTTGTTTGAAAACATGGTACCGAAAAACCTGGCTGAAAAAAAGAAATGGGATTCTGCAAGGGTACACATTTACAGGGGATCACTAAGGCATTTTTTACGAAGTATCTATACCAATCAACTAATACAGGAGGGCTTTGAAGTCAGGGCCATTAAAATAATTACTACTGAAGAAAGAGAGAGAGTAAGTGAAATCAATAAAGTGTATGACCAGATGCAGGAAGCCGGATTAAAACCGAGGCTAAGGATACAAAAGGATTCTCTCGATTATTATCAAAAAATAAAAGTACTGCCAGATTCAGTCAATAAAATTATTCTTAATAAACTGCTACCAAGGGAGAGCCTGGTACTTGCTTCTAAAAGGGCGCAAGAAACGGTTGAGACTATCGCTTTACAATTCCCGGGTGCCTTGCATATCAGTTATCTGCATAAACCCGTTCCGTATGATTATACCAGTACCCAGTTAAAAATATCCGATAAAGATGTGATCACCTCTGAGATTGAATTATTGTTTGGGAAAGGGATTAGCATCTATACAAATGGAAATTATTTTAATGGAGAGAATCTGATTATTGAGGGTTACTGGTCATGGTCAGAAAAACTATCTACCATGTTACCTTCAGATTACTGGCCCGAAACAAAAAAGAATTCATGATTCAATACGAATAGCTGATGATACAAAAAACGATATTTCTTTCTCTGATCTGGCTTTTGTTAGTCTATCCCCTTTATTTATTTTCTCAGAAAACAGACTCAATTCTGAGCATATACCAGGGAAGTTACCGTCAGGAAAAAATCCATATTCATTTTGACAGGGCTCTTTATACGAAAGGAGACACGGTTTGGATGAAATTATACCTTATGGCCGGAACTGAGTTTTCAGATCTTAGTAAGAACGTTTATATAGACTGGTATACAGCATCCGGAGAACTCCTCAAACATATATCGGCACCGCTGATACAATCCAGCGCGAGGATACAGTTTGTAATACCGGTTGATTATCCCGGAAATGCATTACAAGCAGTGGCGTATACCCGCTGGATGTTAAACTTTGATAGCTCTTTTCTTTACAAAAAAGAAATACCCATCGTTCAGGTTAATACGGATAAAAAATTACCCGTTACCAATATCAGTCATATTCATTTTTTCCCTGAAGGCGGTGATCTTGTCAACGGATTGCTCTCTTATATTGCTTTTTCAGTAACCGATCATTCGGGATATCCTGTCAAAGCGAAAGGAGTTGTAAAAAATGACAAGGGCGATTTTATTGATTCATTTAATACTGTGCATGATGGACTGGGCAGTTTTTCAATAGAACCCAAAAAGGCGGAAACCTATACAGCCTATTGGACTGATGAAAAAGGAGGCAGTTATACAACGCCCCTGCCTATTGCCAAAGAATCTGGGATCAACCTGGAAGTGCATCCCTTAAAAGGAAAAACAGTTTTCGTAGTAAAACGAACCGGAATCGTTCCTGACAATCAGAAACTGCTGCACCTGATTGCTAGTATGCATCAGCAATTGTATTATCATTTTACATTAAATCTTTCTGCAAAAAATACAGCTTTCTCCCAGTTTTCGACAGCTTCATTGCCAACTGGCGTGCTAACTATCACGGTATTAGATGATCATTGGTTGCCTTTGGCAGAAAGAATTGTTTTTGTTAATAATCAGCAATATAGTTTTCATCCCTCGGTATCATTCCCTGAAAAATCACTTGCTAAAAATGGAAAGAACCTGATCCAGATAGATCTGCCGGATACAGTTTCCGCCAATCTATCCATTTCGGTTACCGATGCAGGAAATCTGACTGATACCAGTCACACTATTTACTCTCAGCTACTATTATCCAGTGATATAAAAGGATACGTGCATAACCCTACCTACTATTTTTCTGATACCAGTGAGACTATTGCACAGCATCTTGACCTGTTATTGCTTACTCATGGCTGGAGAAGGTTTCCATGGGAAGATATGGCTCAAAATAAATTGCCCAAACTGGTATATGCTCCTGAAAAAGACTATGTTTAGATAAAAGGGCAAGCCCCGGCAGAACTGTATGAAAAGATGAACCCCAAGCCCATACTGAATGTAATTATTTCAAACAAAGAAAATGCAAGGGAAATTTTATCTGTAACCCTAAGTAAGGATGCTTCTTTTAGCTACCCAACGGGTATCTTTTTTGATACCGTACAAATTCAGTATCAATTTAACGGAGATAAGAAAACAAAAGCCATCGGTTCATTGCATTTTGAAAACGGCTTATTACCGGATGGTTTATCGTTGCACTATCATAGTCAGTCAACATTCAGTAGCAGCATAAATGACAGTGTATGGGATAGCATGGTAAAAAGCATGCAAAAAGAACATGATCGAATAGAAAAGCTAAAAGCTTCTGCTACACTTCAGGAAGTGGTGGTGCAATCAAAAGTAAAATCACGCTTGGAATTACTTGACGAAAAATATGCAAAAGGTGCATTTAGTGGTGGTAATGCGTATACGTTTGATATTGTGAATGACCAGATTGCACAAACATCCCCCAATGTACTTACTTATTTATAGGGCCGGGTACCCGGATTACGATTTGGGAAAGTTGCAGGTGCCAAACCTACTGATGAAGGGATTGCAGATGGAACAGATGGTGTATTAACCTGGCGTGGGAAACAACCGAGTATTTTTTTAAACGAATTAAAACTGGAGACAATGGCCATATTGAAATCTCCTATGCAAAACATTGCCTATATCAAAATATTTCCCCCCATATTTTATGGTTTTGGCTCTGAGGGTTCAGGGGGTGCAGTTGCCATTTATTTACGGGATGGTGCTGAATCACAAATACTCCCTGATAAAGCCAATGATATATCTATGGCAAAAACCTATTTATCCGGATATACTGCTTATAAAGAATTTTATTCACCTGATTATAGCGACCGGCAACAGACTTCGCACCAGGATACCCGAACTACTCTTTACTGGAATCCTTACGTGTTACTAGATGCCAGTCATAGAAGCATTCAATTACCTTTTTTCAATAATGATCATAGTAAGAGATTGAGGGTGGTGATTGAAGGAGTGAATGGCAATAAGCAGTTTACCCGGGTAGAAAAAATAATTGAATAGCACATACACCATACGAATACAACTAAACTACCGCTCGAAAACACAATTCTATTAGTTAAAACAAATCATCTGCTATGCTCAATACTGCTGAATTTAGAAAATTGAATTGCACCCTGATTGTATTGTTTTCGGGTTTACTGCTGATTGCCCAATCCCATTCAGAGAAAGACATCAGTATGATCAAACAAGCAAGGGCTGAAAATAATGCTGCTATTGCCAAACATGATACAGCCGGAATTGCCAGGCATTTACTGAGTAATTTTGTGCATGTAAAGGGTAATTCAGGACAAACCATTGGTAAGGACCTGGTATTGCAATCATGGCAGGAGCTTTTCAATGCGAACCCTGAGATTTCTTATATCCGTACTCCTACGGAAATTATCATCAGCACCAATGATACACTTGCCTGGGAAACAGGTAGCTGGAAAGCCATCAAATCCTATAGCAAAGGTGGAAAATATACGGCTCAATGGAAGCGATCAGAAGGGATCTGGAAAATAAGGGCTGAGTTATTCGTTTCACTGTATTAATCTTCGCTATAGGAATCTGTTTAGCCATATTTGAGGAGATATTCTGATAAACTGCTAATAATCAACCTATTAAAAACAATTGCCCCCTCATTGCTAATAACAATTTCTAAACAGAACTTTTTGGTAACTTTGTATCAGTGAAAAAATTGTCGATCATATTTCTTCTGTTTATCTACGGAATCACAACTGTAGGTGCCACTATTCATGTTCATTATTGCATGAACAGGCTGATCAGTTGGGGTATAGGACAATCGAAAGATGCCACCTGCTCTACCTGCGGAATGGAGAAAATGAAATCCAACGGCTGCTGTAAGGATGAACAAAAACAGATCAAAACAGAGAAAGAACATCCAAGAGCATTGATTGCATCTGATGTTAATAAACCTTTCTACACTATTGAGGAAACCTTCCCGATACACGATTTCAAAGGGTCATGTGGAACTTGTTTGAAGTTCCTCTTCAACAACATCTCAGCAACGTTATCAGGATTCCTACAGCAATCCCAATATGCACACTTGGCAAAGTTTCGTTCAGTAACATTCTGCCATTTGATACATGAGCCATTGATGATACCTTCTTTCGGAATGTAACCTGTCTTTATAGCATTAGATAGTTGCTTGATCTTATCATCAAGGGTCATTTGGAATGCCTCTAACTCGGGCGGTTTAATAGTATATACTTCAGACCGCTCGACTGAGACTTTATTAGGATCAGTATTAAGAAAGATAGCATCAATGAAGCATCCTACATATGATGCACCCATCTTACCAAGGATGGAATCTGGGTACATGACACCCATCAGCTTGATAGCTAATGAGTAAAAACGTAGTTGGCGGGAGAGTTCGTATTGCTGGAAGTAGCCTCTATTATCCCAAGTACCAGATGTTTTCCAATCACCAATAGCAAAACATCCATTACGGAAACGACCTATCTTGTCAATAGTTCCAGTTAAGTTTACTATGATATAATCATCTTCGTAATACTTGATACTAAAGGTTACTTCACACTCTGGTTGTTCGAATTGTTTCTTACCTTCACAAATAGGACATGCAGAAGAACCATTAGTTCCCAGTCCTTTGCACATCCAACATGCTAAATTCAATTGGAATAGATCGAATGATTCTTCAACTTCAATGTAGTCAATCCACACATTGATACATGTAGTATCAAAGTGTCTACCATCTCTCAAGTAAGCTTTCTTCTTGTGTTCACGAGTAGGGATGTTATCAAAGAGTTCGCGAGCATACTTTCTAGCACGTGCTAAATCACCGCGCGTCTTATATGCTACTTCAATGAAGCGATGAATAGCAGTTCCGTATGTTAGTTCGGGAGCATTCGCTACTTCACGATAACCACCTTGTGATTGACCTTGATCATCTAGTGAACCTATCACTGTACGATACCAATCGAGAATACATGCTGAATGACCAAGGCATGTAGAATCAATGTTTAGGATTAGTTTGGACATATAATTTTGTTAAGTCTTTCCACACTCCATTTACTTGTTCACCATCTCGGATGCAAATTAGTGATGCACCACAGTTATCGCACTCTAAATCACGATCACCAATTGAGTCTAAGATTGAAACATCTAAACTACAAACAGGACATGTATAGTTGTGTGATGGATTTTCCATATTAAGATGCAGTATAGGTAGCCTTGAAATCTGCTTCTTCCCACTCTGACTTGTAATTTTGTTTTGACTTCACTTTAATACTGACTCTAGGTATATCAAGATTGTCAGTGTTAAGTCTTGAAGCAATCTCCTTGTAGATTAACTTTTTCAAGTCCTCTAAGCATATCAAGACTTGAGCCTTAGTGATTCCTTTGCATGGGATTGAAGTTGTCGCCAG
>CAIWKU010000418.1 GCA_903913355.1 uncultured Bacteroidota bacterium
TTCGAAAACACATCGCAGACAGGTGTGTAACAGAATTTGTGCGCTATCATTACCTGTACAACGAGAAACTAAGATTTACAGATCAGATCACAAACATTCAAAACAGGACGATCGTTACTTTAAACTTTACCCAATCCTGGGGAGATGTATGGACCAAAGAATTCTCTGCAACGAACAGGAACCTCATACGAAAAATGGAGAAAGAAGGATATGTATATCGCATAACTAGAGATGAGGCCGAGTTAAACAGGTTTATTGAAATGTACTATTTAACGATGGATAATGTGGGAGCCGGATCTTTCTATTTCTTCAATAAAAAAATGCTGCATCAATTGTTTAACAATTTAGCGCACCGGATCGTGCTGGCGAAAGTTGAAAAAGACGATACCAATTATTGTTATGCTTTATTTTTTATAAGTGGCAAAATAGCCACTTACTACCTCTCTGCCAGAAATTTAGAATATACCAGGGTTCCTGCCACCAATTTCCTGTTGTCAAAAACGATGGAATGGTTGCAGGATAAAGATATAGATATGGTAAACTTTGGAGGAGGATTAACAAACTCACCGGATGACCGTCTCTTTAAATTTAAATCTAATTTTTCTAAGGGACTTGCTAAATTTTATATCGGAAAACGCATTTGGAACGCGACGGTTTATGAAAAAATTTGCAATGATTGGATACTGGCTAACAGCAGGGATGAATACCAGGATAAAAAGCACCTGCTTCAATTTTACAGGGAGTAAAAATTGAACGACATTAATAAAGAATGATAAGCTATCGTTCAAAAATTTAAATCCATGTTAGAATATAAAGCGCATCTGATTACCTCGGGTAATTCTATAAAAACTGCTTTGCATATTTTAAATGAATTGTCACAGGATGCAATACTTTTTGTGGTTAATAACGATGATAAATTGATCGGGTCACTTACCGACGGGGACGTGAGGCGTGGGCTGATCAATGGTTTTACGATTGATAGTAAGATCGATGATATCATCCAACAAAATCCCAGATATATAAGAAAAGGGGAGAAGAATATTAAAAAAATTATTGAATATCGGGAAGGAAATTTCAGAATAGTGCCTGTAATTGATGAGAATAGCAGGGTAATTAATGTGATCAATTTTAGAAAGATCAAATCATACCTTCCCATCGATGCTGTTATCATGGCAGGCGGCAGGGGCCAGCGTTTAAAACCTTTAACGGATAGTACTCCCAAGCCATTATTGAAAGTTGGCGATAAAGCGATTATGGAACACAATTTAGACCGGCTGGTATTATTTGGAATTGATGATTTCTGGGTTTCCGTTAAATACCTTGGTAAACAGGTGGAGGAATATTTTGGCGATGGTAAATCAAAAAATGTTGCGATAAAGTATATTACCGAAGATGTTTCATTGGGAACAATTGGAGCGGTATCAAAGATCACTGATTTCAAACATGACTATGTTTTAGTAACCAATTCCGACCTGTTAACAAATGTTGACTATGAGGAATTTTTTCTTGAATTTTTAAAACAGGAAGCAGATCTGGCCATTTTAACGATCCCTTACCAGGTAAACATACCCTACGCTGTTCTCGAAACAGTAAATGGTGAAGTGGCGAGTTTCCGCGAAAAGCCGACCTATACTTATTACTCGAACGGTGGAATTTATTTGATGAAAAAGGAAATGTTAAAATATATTCCACAGGAAACATTTTTCAATGCTACCGATTTAATGGAAGAACTTATTAGGCATAACTACAAAGTAATTTCTTTCCCCTTTGTAGGCTACTGGCTTGACGTTGGAAAGCACGAAGATTTTGAAAAAGCACAGGTCGATATAAATAACATAAAAATGTGATGAAGATATTATACTTAATCACCGCAAGGGCTGGGTCAAAAGGATTACCAGGAAAAAATATTAAGAAACTTAATAACAAACCTCTTGTACAATATTCTATAGAATTTGCGCAAAAGAATATGAATACCGGTGATGAACTATGTATTTCAACAGACGATGAAAATAGTCTTTCGTTAGCCAGGGATTTAAAAATACATATTCCTTTTAAACGGCCAGAAATACTATCCTCGGATACAGCCTCGTCTTACGACGTCATTATGCATGCGGTAAATTACTATGAAAAACAA
>CAIWKU010000419.1 GCA_903913355.1 uncultured Bacteroidota bacterium
ATGACCAATATGGTAATCAAGGAAACCAATCAGTCAGGCGGTTATGGAATGGTGATGGGGAATAGTTCTACGAAAGAACAACTGGAAAAAGCTAAAACAGCTATATTGGCCAATCCAAGAAATTTTATAGCGCAACCGATCATTCATTTATCAACTGTGCCCTGCCTGATTGATGGAAAACTACAACCCAGACATGTTGACCTGAGACCCTATGCATTGTGTGGACCGAAGGGAATTGAAATTGTACCTGGTGGATTAACCAGGGTAGCACTGAGGGAAGGTTCATTGGTGGTGAATTCATCTCAGGGAGGTGGCAGTAAAGATACCTGGGTAGTTGATTAACCTGTCGATGGAAAAGATTAGTAAGCAAACTAAATAGTAAACTAACAAACAGATTTCTTTATGCTTAGCCGAATTGCAGACTCTTTATACTGGCTTCACCGTTATATGGAAAGAGCCGATGGTATGTTACGCTTATTAAAAACAAGCTATATTTTATCATTAGATAAAGTACAAACCAGTGGCTTAACCTGGGAACCTTCTTTAAAAATATTCACTTCCCTGTCTGCAGAAGAAATCGAGGTACTGAAGATGAATGACAGCGCTTCCCTTCAATACCTGGTTACCGATACCGATAATCACAATTCACTGAAAGTGATTATTACCCGTGCCAGGGAAAATGCAAGAGGAGTGCAGGATCAGATTACCAAAGAAGTATGGGAGCAGGTGAATCATATATACCACCTCGTGAATGATCCGTATGTAACCGAGAAATTAGCCGGACCCGAAGCGATCAGTGTGATTGATTTGCTGATTAATAGTAGCGATCAGTTTTGTGGAATTACGGATAGTACGATGCCACGTGGACAGGGCTGGAATTATATGAATTTGGGCAAGTACACGGAAAGATGTTTATTAACTGTGGAGTTTACACATTCTTTTTTCAAAAAAGTAGATTTTGATTTTGCCAAGGAACAGGATATCCTTTTCTGGCGCAGTTTGTTGCTGGCATTATCAGGCTATGAATTGCATTTGAAAAACTATAGCAACCAGAACCATAACTATAATGTTGCCCAGCAGGTTTTGTTCGACCGGCATTTCCCCCGTTCTTTGTATTATGCTTTGGGAAGGGCGCAGAAATATTTATCAGAAATAACCGCGTCTAACCCGGTTGAAGGCACCACTGCTCTTAACAGGTCATTTGGCAGGTTACATAGTTATGTACAGTTCTCAGACCTAAGCATTGTAGAAGAAACAGGGCTGGAAAAATTTCTTTTGTTTATCAGGAAAGAAATGACAGAATTCAACCGGATATTTGCGCAGATCTATTTTTCTTATTCATAAAAAGTTTCGAATGTCGATTTTCAGGATCCATCACATTACTAAATACGAATACGACAGACCGGTTAAAGAGAGTGTGAATGATATTAAGATTTTTCCATACCAAACACCCGATCAGGAAACCCTTGAACACCAATTGTTAATTACAGACGATCCCGAAGTACATACGTATACAGATTATTGGGGCAATAAATCCGGCACCTTTAATCTGCTTTCTCCCCATCGGGAAATGATTATTGAAAGCAAGCTCATCATCCGAACCCTTGCCCAACCAGACATGAAGACCCCTCTTGCATCTTATATTCAGGAACTCGATAGTTTTATTGGCAATGATCTGCATTTACTTGAGTTATCCAGGGCTTCTCCGGTTAAAGCAATGTATTTAATGGAAGAATATATTAGTGGGTTAGCACCTAACAATAAATCGATTTTTGAGATTGTCCAGGATACCTGCAGTTTTATTTTTACTCATTTTACTTATATCAAAGGAATAACTACCATAGAATCAACAGTTGATGAGATATTGGAAAAACAGGCCGGAGTTTGCCAGGATTTTGCCCATGTAATGCTTGAACTCTTAAGAATGATGGGAATTCCTTCAAGGTATGTGAGTGGATATATTTGTCCCAATAAAAATGGCATGCGCGGAGAAGGTGCTACCCATGCCTGGGTAGAAGCTTATATACCCCATTTTGGATGGGCGGGTATTGACCCTACCAATAATGTATGGGTAACCAATACCCATGTAAAACTGGCAGTGGGCCGGAATTTCGAAAACTGCTCTCCGGTAAAAGGCACTTTTAAGGGCCCTGCACGTCAGGCTCTTTCTGTTTATGTTTCCGTTGGCTATGAAGACGGAGTTACTTTTGAGGAACTTACGAATGTACAATTGGAAAAGCAGGCAGGCAATGAGGCCGAAGAAATTATTATTGATACATTTGTCGGGCAGCAACAACAATAATTGTCTGCTATTTCTGCATGAAACCATTGACCATTTTTCGAATACTGAGTTTTATCCTGATCCCGATTGCAGCATTTTTTGCCCTGCTGGATATTTTTATGTTGATCAATGCGCTGGTAAATCCAGCATTTTTACTGATTGTATTTATGGTAGCCTGCTTTGTGATTTATACATTTGCCAGTCTTCGCTTTCTTACCCAGCATATCGATACAGGTCGCCCCAGTAAACCCTCTTTAAAAGACTGGATTAAAGTAAATGCCTATATCTCTCTTTTTATTGGCACAATGATTTTAATGAATTCGATAACCATTCTTGCCAGTAGTGATAGCAGTTTACGACAAATAGCGGGGCAAATGCTGGAAACGCAACCCAATGTGCCTGTTTCGCTTACACCGGAATTCTTTATAAAAGCCATGAAGATAGCAGCCTATTTTATGTTATTTATGGGAATAATCTTAGTATACCATATCTTCCTCAATTTCCGTTTACTGAAACTATACGCCCATCTTTTCGGCAAACAGGAAGAATAAAACTTACAGATAGTTTGTGGGTATTTCAAAGAACCTTTATCAACCATTTTTCACTACTTTTCCGGAGTGAATACGACCATTCCTTTAGCCGAAAGAATGCGCCCGGTAAGTCTGGATGATCTCGTGGGACAGGAACATCTAACCGGCAAAAACAGCATTTTACGTAATTCCATACTACAGGGCAGGATTCCTTCCATAATTTTATGGGGACCACCCGGCGTGGGTAAAACAACCATCGCCAATATTATCGCCAATACTTTACAGGTTCCTTATTTTCAGCTAAGTGCTATTAGCAGTGGTGTAAAAGAAGTTAGGGAAGTAATTGAAGAAGCCAGACAAAATCAGGGAACGATTTTATTCATAGATGAGATACATCGGTTTAACAAAGGTCAGCAGGATGCTTTATTAGGAGCGGTTGAAAAAGGTGTGATCACATTAATTGGAGCCACTACCGAAAACCCTTCATTTGAAGTAAATAGCGCCTTACTAAGTCGTTGCCAGGTATATGTGTTAAAAGCCTTACAGGAGAAAGACCTGGTAAGTCTTTTAGAGCAGGCTATTGGGAAAGATGAACTATTCCAAAATAAGGATATCAGTCTATCAGAAACTGAAGCGCTGATCAATATTTCAGGGGGAGATGGAAGAAAATTACTGAACCTGTTTGAACTGGTTGTACAAACGCAGTTTTCTGAAAATACAGCCGATTCAGAAAAACTGGTAATCACCAATGAACTGGTGATGCAGATTGCCCAGAAAAAAATTGCATTATATGATAAGCAGGGTGAGCAGCATTATGATATTATTTCTGCATTTATCAAAAGTATGCGTGGCAGTGATCCAAATGGAGCCGTTTACTGGTTGGCAAGAATGATTGAAGGAGGAGAAGATGTAAAATTCATTGCCAGGCGTATGTTGATCTTTGCCAGTGAAGATATTGGTAATGCCAACCCGAATGCTTTGCTTTTGGCAAATTCCTGTTTTGATGCTGTTAGTAAGATCGGATACCCTGAAAGCAGGATCATTCTTTCGCAATGTGCTACTTATCTTGCTTCATCTGCTAAAAGCAACGCAGCATATGCTGCCATTGGAGCTGCTTTATCAGCGGTTCAACAACATGGTGACTTATCAGTACCCCTTCATATCAGGAATGCTCCTACCAAGCTGATGAAAGATATGAACTATGGTAAGGGTTACCAATACTCGCACCAGGGGGAAGGCAATTTTATTGAACAGGAATACCTGCCCGATAAAATTGCAGGCACAACATTCTACAACCCCGGCAATAATGCCCGTGAAAATGAATTAAGGAAATTTCTAAAAGAAAGATGGAAAGGAAAATATGGTTACTAAAATCAATATCCTATTTAACAGGATACCAATTCCGTAATCTTACTTCTATCTTTTTATTGCCCGCTGCAACCAAATCTTTAAATGCTTTTACATCGCTAAAACCGCCTTGTCCGCGATAATGATAAGGGTATACGATCTTAGGTGAAAAAGCCAGTACTGCATCAGCTGCTTCTGTGATATTCATGGTATAGGGCAGGTTCATACAAACAAAAGCGATATCAATATTTTTCAAGGACCTCATTTCCGGGATGCCTTGTGTGTCGCCTGCTATATAAATATTTTTGCCCCCTATTCCCAGAACATATCCATTTCCTCTTCCTTTGGTATGCATAG
>CAIWKU010000420.1 GCA_903913355.1 uncultured Bacteroidota bacterium
ATCTATATGCAGGCCCTTCGTTTTATAACAGATCACCTGAATCGGGATACCTATTATGGAGCAAAGTATCCAGGGCACAATTTAGTTAGGGCAGGCAACCAGGTTACATTATTACAACGACTTTTAGAAAAAGAATCGTTATTGGCCGATTATCAGTTTAGGAAGGAATTTTCGTAAGTTAGCCCGAATGAAGCAATAGAAAAACGAGTTTTTAGCGAATCGATTTTACCGGAGCCAGCATCCCTTTGCTATTCTCTGTATGCATCCATTTTATATCCAAACCATCCAATACAATTACACCCTGAATAGATGAGTATTTGGAAGGGTCTTGCTTCCATGACCAAACCAGTTCGCCTTTGGGGGTATATTCCAATAATTGTAATCCGTTTTCGCCCATTTTGGGACCATGTCCCTGCCAGTTGGTTACCACATAATTTCCATTGTTTAGTATCTGAAATCCTGCAAAAAAAATGGGGTGAACAGAATCTGGTCCTGTAATGTGGATCACCGGTTTGCCCTGGGCGTCAAATTCCTGAAAATTTGCCGCATAGCCTGTACTTACCAGCGTATGACCATTTTCAAGGCGAAGCGCTTGCCATACATGGGGCTTATCGGGAGGCCCTGCAATTTTTACTTTCCAGATAACTTCGCCTGCAAGGGTTCCTTCAAACACAGTGTCTTCGGCAGCTACCAATAAATTGCCTGATGGAGTTTCCCGAACCAAACGCAGGTAGGTGAAATTGCCATATTCAATTTGATGTACTTTATTTCCATTGGGATCTACTTCTACAAGTACAACCCCTTTTTTATCCTGCCAGTTCATACCGGTAAGTAAGGTGTTACCATTTCGAAGACGATGGGCAGAAAGGGTACCGGGAAAACTGATTAATTCGTTTATCTTTTCGCCAGTTTGGATACTATGTTCCTCGAACCCTTTTTCAGTTCCTATTAAAACAAGCCCTTTCCCGATTAACTGCATATCCCTGCCTTTTGGGATGGGTACATACCAATTATTTTCCGGGTGCCGGGTATCTTCAAAGCTTAGTTGAGAAATACCTTCATCCCGTAATATAAATTTTTCAGGGCCGGTAATAACTTTCTTATCAACTTGCTGGCAAATGCCGGGTAAAGCCAAAACCAAATACAATAATAGGAGTGTACAATTCTTAAAGCAGGCAGGTATTTGTTTCATCAATAGGAGGGTTAGAAGATAAATGTACTTAGAATACTAGGTTCTTAGCAAACTATCGTAAAACAGAATCGCAGGGTTTACATCAACATTTCATCTGCCAGATTTTGAATCGTCTTCATCTCGAACAGGTCTTTCAGCTGTTTTTTAATCACTTTATATTGATGGTGCATGGGACAAGGGTTTACTTCCGAGCATCTTTTTAAGCCGAGCGCACATTTTTCTAGTACTTCATCTTCATTCATGGCTTCCAAAATGGCTCTTACGGGTAATTTTTTTGCATTCTTATCGATATCATGCGTTAATGCTGCTGCGTGTAATAATCCTTCATTAATATGTACGTGTTTTATTTCATTAATTTTCTTCGCAAAAA
>CAIWKU010000421.1 GCA_903913355.1 uncultured Bacteroidota bacterium
GGGCGTAGTTGGAGAAATTGCTGACAGGGTTGCAGTCATGTATAAAGGAAAGATTGTTGAACAGAACAATACAACCGAACTATTCAAAAATCCCAATCACCCGTATACCCGCGCCTTACTTGCATGTAGAACCGTTATTCACAAAAAAGGGGAAAGACTGCCTGTGGTCAGTGATTTTATGGAAGAAAATGAAGAAGGTGCCATTCTTGAAAAGAGATCTTTTTTGGAGGATACATCTCAGAATACCAACCTTAGTAACCCGATTCAAGCAGAAACTGGCAATAGGATTTTTTCTATTGAGAATCTGAAAGTGTATTTCCCGGCTCAAAAAACTTTTTTAGGTAAGGTTACTAAGTATACAAAAGCAATTGACGATATCAGTTTTGAAATTTATGAAGGAGAAACACTGGGTTTGGTAGGAGAATCCGGTTGCGGGAAAAGTACACTTGGGCGTACGATTTTACGATTGATAGAAGCTACTGCTGGCAGTATTCAATACAAAGGATTTGATCTGCGTACTGCCACCCCAAAAACCATGTTATCGATCCGTAAAGAAATGCAGATTATTTTTCAGGACCCATTCTCATCACTGAATCCAAGAATTCGGGTGGGCGATGCTATTTCCGAACCCTTGCTGGTACATGGCATCATACCCAACCGGCTTGCGAGGAAAGATAGAGTAATGGAATTGCTCGAAAAAGTAGGGTTGAAACCAGAACATTATCATCGGTATCCGCATGAATTCAGCGGTGGCCAAAGGCAACGTATTGTAATTGCCCGGGCACTGGCCCTCCAACCCTCTTTTCTAATCTGCGATGAAAGTGTTTCTGCATTGGATGTAAGTGTACAGGCCCAGGTGCTTAATCTATTGAACGACCTGAAAAAGGAATTCGGCTATACGGCTGTTTTTATATCACATGACCTATCTGTTGTACGCTATATTAGCGACCGGATAATGGTGATGAACAAGGGAAAAATTGAAGAAATCGGTTCAGCAGAACAAGTTTATCATAATCCCCAAAAAGCGTACACAAAAGGCCTTATTGAGTCAATTCCAAGAGGTATTTGACAAATTTTGGCCTAAAAACAGGGATGGCTATTTCAAATTGGTGCTTTGCGGCGCTTACCTTACCTTTGCCGACTTCCGAAATTCATGCCGTAACATGAAGCGAGTCGCCCCCCGCCAAGAGGGGCGGGACGACAAACTGAGTGTGGCTATCATATAAAACAGGATTAGACACATGAAATTATCTCAATTCAAGTTTGACCTTCCACTTAACCTGATTGCACAGAACCCTACCAAGAGACGAGAAGACAGCCGGATGATGGTTGTTGACCGTAAGAGCGGGCATATGGAGAATAAGCACTTCAGGGATATTCTGGAATATTATGACGACAAAGATGTATTTGTAGTTAACAACACCAAGGTATTTCCGGCAAGAATGTATGGCCGTAAAGAAAAAACAGGTGCTAAAATCGAAGTGTTCCTGCTTCGTGAACTGAATAAACCCAACCGCTTATGGGATGTAATCGTTGATCCCGCAAGAAAAATTCGTGTAGGCAATAAATTATATTTCGGAGAAAATGAAGAACTGGTTGCTGAAGTAATCGATAATACCACCAGTCGCGGTCGTACCATTCGTTTTTTATGGGATGATGATGATGAGAGTTTCAAAAAAATGCTGGAACATTTAGGCGAAACTCCTTTACCCAAATATATCAAGCGCAAACCCGATGAGGAAGATAAAGAACGCTACCAAACCGTTTATGCTAAACATGAAGGAGCGGTAGCTGCACCTACAGCCGGTTTACATTTTAGTAAAGAATTGATCAAACGTTGTGAGATACAAGGTATCCGTTTTGCAGAAGTTACTTTGCATACGGGGTTAGGTACTTTCCGTCCGATCGAAGTAGAAGACCTAAGTAAACATA
>CAIWKU010000422.1 GCA_903913355.1 uncultured Bacteroidota bacterium
ATGCCAGGTAGCCCCGGTCAGAAAGCAGCTATTATAGAAGCGGTTAAGTCGGGCAAACTACCTGAATCTGTTCTAGACCAAAACGTTACTGAGATACTAAATGTAATTCTGCAGACTCCGATTTTTAAAAAGTATCAAATTAGTGATAATCCCCCTTTAAAAGAAAATGCACAAATTTCAAGGAATGCAGCTGCAGAAAGCATGGTATTACTAAAGAATGAGGCAAATACATTACCCATCCAATTAGGCAGCTCAATTGCTTTGTTTGGCAATAATCAAATAGACCTCGTTGCCGGTGGCACGGGAAGTGGTGATGTCAATAAAATGTATGTTGTCCCTTTTGCAGATGGCTTATTCCGGGCAGGTTATACATTAAATACAGATTTATATAGAACCTATTCAAGCTATATGGCTATTGAGAATGCAAAAAAGCCGAAGAGGAGTTTGATGGAAGAACTAATGAGTCCTAATGTGCCAATACCAGAAATGAGTATTACAAATGATCAAATATTGAAGGCAGCGAATGAATCGAGTGTGGCCATTATTGCCATTGGCAGAAACGCAGGTGAGGGCAATGATAGAAAAGTAAAAGATGATTATTATCTGACACAAAAAGAAATTGATTTAATTAAAGCAGTATCTGCCGCGTTTCATGCAAAAAATAAAAAAGTAGTCGTAACCTTAAATATCGGTGGCGTTGTAGATGTAATGCAATGGAGAAATGATGTTGATGCGATTTTACTCGCATGGCAACCGGGGTTAGAAGGTGGCAATGCAATGGCAGATGTTGTTTCAGGGAAAGTAAATCCTTCCGGTAAATTAGCAAGCACATTCCCGGCAAAATATGATGATGAAATAACCGCAAAAAATTTCCCGGGTCATGAGATCCCAGGTTCTGAGAAGCCGGGTTTATTTGGACAAAAAATGGTGGATGCTGAAGTTACTTATGAAGAAGGGGTGTATGTTGGCTATCGCTATTACAATACTTTTAAAGTTCCCACTGCTTATCCCTTTGGCTATGGTTTATCCTATACCACATTCAAAACAGATAATATAAAATTAAGTACGACTACTTTAACTAATCAAGTTGAAGTTGCGGTTACTATTACAAATACCGGAAAAGTTGCAGGCAAAGAAGTTGCAGAATTGTATGTAAGTGCTCCTAGTGTAAAATTAGATAAACCTTCGATAGAGTTGAAAGCTTTTGCCAAAACAAAAGTTTTGCAGCCTGGTGAATCACAGGAACTAAAATTTGTATTAACTCCTTCTGATTTAGCTTCATTTAATTCCGCAAACAGTACATGGGTAACTGAGGCTGGTGAATACAGTGTAAAGTTTGGTAATGCCCAGGAAGTCTATGCTTCTGCCAGCTTTGTAGTTCCGAAGGAAATCATTGGAGAAAAGGTAAATAAAGTATTGGTTCCAAAAGTAACAATCAATGAGTTGAAAAGAGAAAGAGTAGGGGTAAAAAAAGGAAGCTAGAACCGGATAAATATATCAGCCAATAAAAAAATCAAAAGCTGGTATGTCTGAAAACAGCATTCAG
>CAIWKU010000423.1 GCA_903913355.1 uncultured Bacteroidota bacterium
AACCGGTTAATAATAGGATGGCTGCAAAGGTTTTTACTGTTTTCATATAGTTGATTTTGGTGTTAAGACGGCATCTCATTCTTTTCCTTACATCCTGATAAAAAATCTTTTACAGGTAGATTACTTCATCACTTCTTCAATCACTTTTCCCACGCTGCCGCTGGGCATTTGAATATGTAATAAAGCAGCAACGGTTGCAGCGATATCTGTCATATAAGTTTCACGGTTAGTCTTTCCTTTTTTAATACCCCATCCATAAAATAACAAGGGAATATGTGCATCATAAGGATACCATGAGCCGTGTGTAGTTCCGGAAAGCCCCCCCTGAATAAACCCAGGTTTCAAGATTATCTGGATATCTCCGCTACGATTTGGATTAAATCCATTTGCCAGCATTTCTCTCAAAGTTTTATTAATAGGGGTTGTCATAATATTTTCTGTAGCAAAACAGTTTGCAACAGCAGCGTTTTTCATAACATACTGAATAATCCATTTTTTCAGGACTTGTTTATCTATTTTTGCTGAATCAATTTTTGGGTTATTTAAATAAATCTGATCATTATCAATATTCACAACAGGATTATCAATACCAAATTTTTCTTTGAGCTGTGTGTTCAGATTTTTCATTATCCCATTGTCTTCAAAAAGACCGCCAGGTAGTTTATTCTCTTTCATAAATCCGGGTATATGTGCCACAGCATGATCAGCTGTCAGGAAAACAGTGTATTGATTTTTGCCAATGGTTGCATCCAGGAAAGCAAAGAATTTTCCAAGTTCATCATCCAGTCGGATATAATCATCCGCCATTTCCCAAGAATTAGGTCCAAAGGAATGCCCGATATAATCCGGCGAAGAAAAACTTACCGCTAGAAAATCAGTAGATTCATTTTTACCTAATTTTTCAGCAATAACGGCTGCTTTGGCCATTTCTACGGTTAATGTATTTCCATGGGGAGTACTGGATATTTTGCTATAATCTTTTTCTACAAATTTGGACAGATCATAAGGAAAACCCGTTGCATCTTTACCAAAAGGTTTCGCTTCATATTCTTTCTGATCAGCCGTAGCATAATCAGTATATACTTTCGCAGGTAATGCGGTATTCCAACCTGTTTTATATAAAGAATCCACCAATTTTCTTTTATTGAACTGGTTTACCCACTCAGGTAATTCATTCATATAATAAGTACTGGTGATAAAATTGCCTGATCTTCCCTCATACCAATAAGCTGCATTGGCAGAATGACCTGCAGGCAGGATTGAACCCCTGTCTTTTAGTGCCACACCAATTACTTTGCTTCTGAAATTGGTTGCCAGTCTCAGCTCATCACAAATACTCGTGGTAAGCATATTCCTTGGACTCATCTGTCCATCTTCTTCTGTTTTACCACCTACACCCTTTACGCTTTTATCTTCACTACAATACACAGACCTCATCAAAGTATTATCCCACCAGTTATTCCCTGTAATACCATGGATGGAAGGAACACTTCCGGTATACACACAGGTATGTCCACAGGCCGTTACCGTGGGAGTATAAGGGATCAGGGTATTATCGCAGGAGAACCCTTCGGTTAAAAAGCGTTTGAACCCGCCATTGGACTTAAAAACCGGGTTAAAGCGATAGAGATAATCCCAGCGCATCTGGTCAATTACGATACCGACCACCAGTTTGGGTCTTTGGATTCCTTCTTCAGAGGCAGGTTTGGGGTTTGTTTTCTGAGAAATAGCCAGTAGACAACAAAAACTGGCAAACATAGATACAGTAAGTCTTTTCATGATCTGGTATGGGTTAATTCTTTGTTTTTACAAGCAAAAATCGAATATGATGGGGTGAAGATAAGTCATGATCAATAATTACCCTTGCCCCATACAGGGTAAAAGTTTATTTTTGCCTGATTTCATACCAAAGTAATAATTATATAATATGGCAGACATTTTTGAGAAACTGTTAAAGAATTCAGGTCCACTAGGTCAACATCGTGAAAGGGCGCATGGTTATTTTGCTTTCCCTAAATTGGAAGGAGAAATTTCCAGCAGGATGATTTTTCGGGGTAAAGAAATGGTTATATGGAGTTTAAATAACTACCTGGGACTGGCCAACCATCCAGAGATCAGAAAAACAGATGCTGAAGCGGCGGCTAAATTTGGATTGGCCCTGCCTATGGGTGCCCGAATGATGAGTGGAAACAGTAATTACCACGAACAATTGGAAAGAGAACTGGCAGCTTTTGAAGGAAAAGAAGATGCCATTTTGATGAATTTTGGCTACCAGGGAATTATGAGCGCAATAGACGCCATATGCGGAAGACATGATGTGGTGGTATATGATGCGGAAAGTCATGCCTGTATTGTGGATGGTTTGCGATTACATCCCGGACATCGTTATGTTTTCAAGCATAATGATCTGGAAGATTTTGATAAACAGATGGAAAGGGCAACCAACCTGATTGCCAAACAAAAAACAGGAGGGATTCTTGTAATTACTGAAGGCGTTTTTGGCATGGCAGGAGATCAGGGAAAGTTAAAAGAGATCATCGAACTGAAGAAAAAATATGATTTCCGATTATTGGTAGATGATGCACATGGATTTGGTACCCTTGGAAAAACTGGTGCCGGGGCAGGAGAGGAGCAGGGTTGCCAGGATGGTATTGACCTGTATTTCTCCACATTTGCGAAATCAATGGCTTCTATTGGTGCATTTATGGCAGGTGATAAGGGAATTATTGATTATATCCGTTACAATATCCGCTCACAGATTTTTGCCAAGAGTTTACCTATGCCCATTGTAATAGGAAACCTGAAAAGACTGGAATTACTGCAAACCAAACCAGAACTGAAGGATAAGTTATGGAGTAATGCCATGAAATTGCAGAAAGGTCTTAAAGAAAGAGGATTTGATATTGGCAATACCAATACCATGGTTACGCCTGTGTATATGAAGGGAGGATTGGAAGAAGCCACGGCTATGGTAATGGATCTGAGAGAGAATTATCATATTTTCTGTTCTATTGTGGTGTATCCGGTTATTCCGAAAGGACATATCATTTACAGACTAATACCTACGGCAGCACATACTGATGTTGATATTGAAGAAACACTGATTGCATTTACCGAGACAAAAGCGAAGCTGGATGCGGGGGAATATAAAGCAGAGATGATACCCGATATGGCGGAACCGCAAAGCAAGTAGAAGATAAAATATCGAATAATAAATTTCGGGTGATGAAGTAGGAATCGTTAACTACTACATCACCCGAAATTTTTATTTTAATTATTCCTATTACAATTTCTTTATAATCTCAGTGGCCTGTTTTACATAATCATCGTTTTTGGCTTCAGTAGCCAGGTCGATACATTTTTGGGCACTGGCTTTGGCAGAAACCTTATCACCCAGGTCTCTTTGAATTTTTGCCTGTGCCAGAAAAAGCCAAAAAGCTTTTGGCGTAGCGTCGGTTGCTTTCGTAATATTGGTTAAAGCTTTGTTCAG
>CAIWKU010000424.1 GCA_903913355.1 uncultured Bacteroidota bacterium
ATCTGGTTTTGTGATAAGACCTGTTTGTTTGGTTTGATTTATATTAAGCAATACCTGCTGGCTCTTTTTATAAGAAAACAAACCGTTTTGTGCAAGATCTTGTAAATCTTTAGAAACTTGATTAGCTGTATTGACTTTACTATAAATGTTAAATTGGCCAGTACTAAAGTCAAAATTATGTAAAGGCCTGTTTGAAATTCTTGCATCATCAGCAGATACCATCGGTGCAAATTTGTATTTTTGAATACGCGAAGCAATACCAGACATAAAATTTTGGATTGCGGTAGAAGCTTTATCTGGTGCTCTAGGAATATATGGAGGAGCAGTTGTAGCATCTCCACCGTCTTCTAATATCAAACGTTCTATTTGGTTAGTCTCAGCATCTGTAATGTATTTTTTTAAAGATTTGAGATTCCAACTTTTATCTCCAGTCCATCTTCCAAATCCCAAAATAACTGGTGTGTTATCAGCACCTATGGCGTTTTTAAGTATTTCATTTACATCATCATAAGCAGATGTAAAAGCTGGGGAAGTGTATAATAAAGTGCCTGTATGATCTGCTGCAGGACCTGCATCCCAGTCTCCAAAATTTGCAAAAGGAATATTTGGGATATCTATACTACCATGTTCATCATACCCAACTTTAAGGGAAGAAGTGGCCGGATCTGAATCATTAGAGCCTGCCGCCATGATAAGAGATTGTATAGCCGGACTTACAGACCAAGCTCTTTCTGTGTCTTTAGCAGGATGTTTTCCTCCATTAGGCCCGTATTTTGCTGTTGACCATTCTAAATTTCTTTCTTTAAGGATTTGCAGTCTTTCATCTTGAAAATATAATTTGCGCCTTTTTTCATGAACACTGTTTGTAGGGAGATCCTCTATGTCATATATTACAAAATCAAAATTCATTTCCCAAAGATCGTGAGGTAGATCGTCTGCAATTTCATTGGCATTATCTTGTATAGGTTTTGTATTAACAGGATATATTTTTATATTTAAACGATTGCGTCCATCTGTTCTAAAAATATAAGGAGCTGGCACTTTATCATCACTGGTAGTTCTGCCTACGCCAACAGAAGTTTGTACCTGTTGGTTTACAGATAAAGCTCCTCTTTCAAAAATTTCATGATCTGTTTTAATAACCATCCATCCGGTTGTAGGCCATTCTAAAATAGATTCTTCTATAGCCAATCCTTGTACAAACATAAATGGCAACTGAAAAGGCTTTTGATCCTTTATCTGATTATAAAACCATATTTCTATGTGATAATATTGGTCTTTAATCTGGTATATATTTTTTAAATTTTCAGCCATATTAACAAGATGAAATGTTTACGTCTTTAAGTAATTGAGTCTGCAATTGATTATAATCAAAAGTAGCGGTGCAAACCATAAGATGTGGTTCTTGGTGAGAATAGGAAATACGACTAAGTTTAGTAATAAAGGCATTACTATATGTAAAAGATATAATAGGTTTATCATATTCATCCAATCCAAAAGTTGTAAACGAACTATTAAAATTTGATACTGGATTTATTAACTGTATATCTTTTCCTTGACCGCCTCCGTTAATAGACATATTAGAAGTACTATTATATTGATCATTTAATTGATTAAGCCAAACATTTAGGATCCAATAATTTTGATATCCGTTATCCACCACAAATAAAACATCCAACGGTGGATAAGGAGCACGTGCACCGCTGGTTGCTTTTGCTGATTGACCTCCATAAGGCAACACAATACTAGGAACACTAATTTCTGGAACTGGTGAACCAAAAGCAGTATATTGAACCTGATCAGCTTTATAGCTAGACTGAATAACATCGTCTTGTAAATTTTTCAATACTAGAGGTAGATCTAATACCAATAGAAATTTGTCTGTTCTCGAACTGTTG
>CAIWKU010000425.1 GCA_903913355.1 uncultured Bacteroidota bacterium
ATTAATGAATGTACATGGTGAGCCCTGGGTAATTGAATACAATTGCCGGATGGGCGATCCGGAAACAGAAGTGGTGATACCCATGTTACAAACAGATATCGTTGCATTATTTGCTGCAATGGATAATGGAACATTGATAGATGCAAATATTTCATTTAGTGAACAAACCTGTGCAACGGTAATGGCTGTTAGTGGTGGATATCCCGGAGACTATCAAAAAAATATTCCCATCTATGGATTAGCAGAGCTACCACCCTCTGTCGATTCAATCATTTTTCATGCAGGAACCAAACAAAATGAAAATGGAGTGGTAACAAATGGGGGAAGGGTCTTAGCCGTAACTTCTTATGGAAATACGATTCCTGAAGCAGTAGCAAAATCAAAAAAAATATTGAAAAAAATTTCTTTTGAAGGAATGTATTACAGAAAAGATATTGGTTTTGAATTTGCGTAAGCTTATGATTTTTTCAGTGCAGAATACTTTCGATTGAAGATTATTTACAGTCGGTTTGGATTTGAAAATATCTGACATTTTACATAAAAATAAGCTCAGTTTTTTAACAGCTAACCCATTATTTACCTCAACCCGAAACCCGCAACACAAAACCCGCAACTATCCTATTTTTCTATTATTCCTAAAACACTGGAAAAATCAGTATTTTAGGCTTTTTAATTCAAGTAATTTCAACCACCTTTGCAAACATTGATTAACACATTCGAACTTTTTATATACAATGGGATTGTTTAACTTTTTTACACAAGAGATTGCCATGGATCTGGGTACTGCCAATACCCTGATCATTCATAACGATGAAGTGGTGGTAAATGAACCCTCTATTATTGCCCTAAACCGTAATAATATGAAGGAAGTGCTGGCCGTGGGTAAGAAAGCCCTGATGATGCATGAAAAAACACACGAAAGTATCCGTACAGTAAGACCGCTGAAAGATGGGGTAATTGCCGATTTTAATGCGGCGGAGTTGATGATCAGGGAGTTAATCAAAATGATCTACCCTAAAAAACCTCTTTTTCCCCCAAGTTGGCGGATGGTGATCTGTATACCCTCTTCTATTACCGAGGTAGAAAAAAGGGCGGTTAGAGATAGTGCTGAACAGGCCGGAGCCAAGGAAGTATATATGATTCATGAACCCATGGCCGCTGCTTTGGGTATTGGGATAGATGTAGAAGAGCCTGTGGGAAATATGATCATTGATATCGGAGGTGGTACCACGGGTATTACCGTAATTGCTCTGGCAGGGATTGTTTGCGACCAGAGTATCCGTATTGCCGGTGATGAATTTACAGCTGATATCATGGAAGCCCTTCGCCGATACCATAGTTTACTGATAGGTGAACGGACTGCCGAACAAATCAAAATCAATGTGGGCGCGGCTATGAAGGATTTGGATAATCCACCGGAAGACCTGCCCGTAAATGGTCGTGACCTGGTAACTGGTATTCCTAAACAGATTATGGTAAGCTACCAGGAGATTGCAGAAGCTCTTGATAAAAGTATTTTCAAGATAGAAGAAGCCATTCTGAAAGCTCTGGAAACCACACCTCCTGAATTAGCCGCAGATATTTACCGCAGAGGACTCTATCTTACAGGTGGGGGTGCTTTACTTCGCGGACTTGATAAACGACTCAGTGCCAAAATCAAATTGCCTGTTCATGTGGCAGATGATCCTTTGAAAAGTGTGGTTCGTGGTACGGGACTTGCTTTGAAGAATTACCAGCGCTTTCCGTTTATTATGAGATAATATAGCTAGTGATACACTATTGATTGCATGCCTGACAGGGCTAATAGTTATTAAACCGGCTAACATTTTTGTACCTTGAAAAACATCTTTCTTTTCATACAGCGATACTTTACCTTTTTCAGCTTTCTGCTGCTTCAGGTATTTGCTATCATTTTATTAAGCAGTTCCAGTAAAACGCACCAGTCTTTTCTGGCTTCCGGCGCCAATGAAGTTACCGGAGTTATTAATCACCAATACAGCGGACTTAGAGATTATTTCAACCTAAAAGAAACCAATCGCCAGCTGGCAGAAGAAAATGCCCGCCTCAGAAATCAATTAGCTGACAATTTTCTTATTGTAGATAAAGGCAAAAAGATCTTTGTGGATAGCCTGATCAGGGATAGTTTAGGTCGTTATAGAAAATACACATACCTGCCCGCCAAAGTAATTGGCAATACTGTAACCCTGCAAACGAATTTTCTGTTTGTTGAAAGGGGAATCAACCAGGGGGCAAAAAAAGGAATGGCAGTGTATGGTACCGAAGGTATTGTTGGTGTAGTTGTTGAAACCGGTCCCAATATCAGTAAAGTCATGAGTCTCTTACATCGAAACAGTAAAGTAAGTGCCATGCTTAAAAAAGACAATAATTCAGGAAGTATAGAATGGGATGGAACAGACCCATCGTATCTTACCCTGAAAAATATTACCAAAAGCGCTCGCGTTTCCAAGGGAGATACCGTGGTTACCAGCACGTATTCGGCCAATTTCCCCTCCCGATTAATGGTTGGTACTGTTGCGGAGATCAGTTCAGAATCGGCCAGTAATTTTTATACCCTTAAAATAAAAACAGCCACTAATTTCTCCAGTATTCAATATGTATACCTGATCGAAAATGTGCGGTATTCTGAACAGGTGCAGTTAGAAACGAACCCCTCAAAGAACCCATGAGCACCCTGCTGAAAAATATCATCCGCTTTATTTTTTTTATTCTTTTTCAGAAATTCATTCTGAATGAGGTTCCCCCATTGCACCAGTTTATCATCCCTTATATCTATTTCTTATTCATTCTGTGGTTGCCTTTTAGCATAAACCGACTCTTATTATTGTTTATTTCCTTTGTTTTTGGGTTAACCCTTGATTATTTTACCGGTACACCCGGCCTGCATGCAGCTCCCTGTGTATTGATTGCCTATATCAGACCCTTCCTGCTCAACCTGCTCATTCCGCAGGAAACTGCTGAACAAAGCTATGTTGAACCCAGTCATACGAGCATGGGCTGGGCCCCCTATGGTGTATACGTAGGTATTCTCACTTTTGTACACCATTTCTACCTGGTACTGATTGAATGGCTTCAATTTGGAAACTTTTTCTATTTTATTGGCAAAGTTGCTGCCACTTCCGCTATCAGCCTTCTCATGATTTTTATTGCAGAAATTCTGTTTACCCGAAAAGCCAAATTCCGCACCAATAAATAATTCATTCCTCCAAGCTATCATCCCTTCAACACAACCCTCAATTGCTTATCTTGAAACTTACTGTCACTCAAAAATGGCCAATGACAAATGACCAATAGTTAAAAGCCAAAAAACCTCTCCACTTTCCCTGTCCACATCTATGAATAACTTTTTTAAAACCCATTGATACAAGTTGCTTGGCAATTCGGCAACTTTGTAAGTATACTTCAAATGATCAGCTCATATTTCACAGTAAACCATTATGCCGGTATTTAATCAAAACAGGGGGCGGGTTGTCCAGATCATATTCGCATCGGTATTTTTCGTGATCGTATGTCAATTGATTAACCTGCAATTGTTTTCCGCTAAATACAAGCAGGCCGCAGAAAGTAACGCACTTTTTCGAAAAATCATTTATCCTGACAGAGGTATCATCTTTGATAGAAAACAAAGGGCTATACTGGAAAATATCAATAGCTATGATCTGGTAGTGGTTCCTGCCGAAACAAAAGGCGTTGATACGTTTTCACTTTGCACATTACTGAATATTGATACCGTTGAGTATAAAAGAAGAATGCGGGATATTATCATCAAAACAGGTAATGTAAGAACCGGAGTTTTTGAAGCCCTGCTTACCCCGGAAATGTATGCCCATCTCAATGAGAATATTTATAAATTTCCGGGTTTTGATTTAAGCTTACGCACCGTTAGAAGTTATCCGTATAGTGTTGCCGCGCATGTATTGGGTTATACTGCAGAGGTAGACACTTCTTTTTTGCGTAAACATAAAGATGAAGGCTATCAGATGGGAGATTATGCCGGATATACGGGACTGGAAAGATATTATGAAAAGGTATTGATGGGGCAAAGAGGAGTTAAGAACTATATAAGAGATAACAAAAGTCGTATACAAGGTGATTATGAAAAAGGGATGTATGATACGGCTGCTGTTGCCGGTAAAAATATTCACCTGAGTTTAGATGTGGGGCTACAGAAGATGGGCGAACAATTGATGGCGAATAAAGTAGGAAGCATTGTAGCCATTGACCCTAAAACAGGAGGTATCTTATGTATGGTTAGCGCCCCGACCTATGACCCAAATTACCTGACAGGGAACCAAAGGAAAAGACATATTGCAGAAATGATTCTTGATCCAAGAAAACCCTTTAATAACAGAGGATTGGGTACCACCTATTCTCCTGGTTCCACTTTTAAAACCGTAGTGGGTATTGTGGGTTTAACCGAAGGAGTTATTACTGAAAGAACTACTGTTAGCTGCCCCGGTTATTTTACTGGTTGTGGAACAGGTAAACCCAAATGTCTGGACAAAGGAACTTTTTCTTTTAAAGAAGCCGTTGCACATAGTGATAATACTTATTTTTCAACAGTATATAAAAGAACTCTTGATCAATACAAATATGGTGGAGTAGATAGTTCATTGAAAATATTTAATCAGTACGCTACTTCATTTGGGTTGGGCCATAAATTGGGAATTGATTTACCATCTGAGAAAAAAGGCAATCTTCCTAGTTCTGCAGACTATAGAAAAACGTATGGAAACGGCTGGAACTCCTGTACAATTATTTCTAATGCAATCGGGCAAGGTGAAGTAAATACTACCCTTGTACAGTTGGCAAATGTAATGGCAATTATTGCCAACAAAGGATGGTACTATACACCCCATTTTGTAGATTCTATTGAAGGAGGAGATGAGAATAAAATGTTGGAGCCGTTTACCGTAAAACACTATACAGATCAGCGTATCCCCGATTCAATTTTTGATGCGGTTCAGGATGGTATGCAGGCTGTGGTAGAATATGGAACTGCGGTAAGATCAAGAATTCCTGGAATAGTGATGTGCGGAAAAACCGGGACAGTTGAAAATTATGCCAAAATAAATGGCCGCAGCGAGAAACAACAAGATCACTCCTTCTTTGGCGCTTTTGCACCTCGTGATAATCCAAGAATTGCCATTGCGGTAATCTGTGAAAATGCTGGTCAGGGTGCATGGGCGGCAGCTCCTATTGCCAGCTTATTGGTTGAAAAATATTTACGTGATTCAATAAGCGGGCAGGAAAGAAAAGAAATGTTAGAAGAATTCAAAAACAAAAACCTGATACCCCGATTAATGCGGATGCAGATGGCTAAAATGGATTCGTTGAAACAAATCCGAATCAACCAGCTAATCCAGCAACAAAAAATGAATAAAGAATTGAATGACTCCTCCGATCAGGAAGAGAATTCAGAAACAGATACCAAACTGACCCCTTCAGTTCCGATAAAAAAGCAGGTTCCTAAAAAGCAAATCACTAACACAGCCGCTGTATTAGTAAACGAAGATAAAAAATATAAAAAGTATAACAGGTAATGAGCAGTCGTAATAACCAAAATACCATATCTCAGGGGCTTGACTGGACAATTATCTGGTTATACGCTATATTAGTAAGCATTGGTATACTTTGCATTTTTATGGTTGAGTACCGACCAGATACCAATTGGTTTCAAAGTTTTTTGGGCGGCAAAACCAATTATAGCAAGCAATTGATATTTGCCGGGTTTTGTGCTATCGTAGCTATGTTTATCTTGCTTACCGATAGTAAATTGTTTACAGCCTTTGCCAATTTGCTATATGGGTTTGGAATTTTATTAATGCTGGCTACTTTTGTGTTGGGTAAGAGTATCAATGGGTCAAAAAGCTGGATACCCATTGGAGGAGGATTTAATTTGCAACCAGCTGAAGTATGTAAAATATTTACAGCGCTTGCACTTGCAAAATTTTTATCGAGGCAGGAAACAGATTTCAGTAAATTAAAATCGCAATTGCTGGCTGGCGTGATTGCATCCTTACCCGCTGTCTTATCTATCATGCAACATGAGTTAGGCCTTGCCCTTGTATACTCAGCATTCCTGGTAGCCATGTACCGTGAAGGGTTACCTGCACAGATTCTGATATTTGGTTCTTCTTTTGCCATTTTAGTAATTGCCACCCTGATTGTTGAACCAAACACTTTGGCATTATCGCTTACTGCAATAGCTGCGTTTTTAATTTTCCTGCTTCGAAAACAATTGAAGAAAACAAAAGGATTATTGGTACTCATTATTGGTATCTGGCTGTTTTGTGTTGGCACGCAAAGATTTGTGGTACCCTATATTTTTAATAATGTTCTTGAATGCTACCAAAGTACCCGTATATATAGTATGGTGGGTAAAGAATACGATTGTACTAAGAATAAAAAATCAGAAAAGAAAGCAGGAGAAAAAGCTGCCCGTAAACCGGATGATTATAACGTACGACAAAGTAAGATTGCCATTGGTTCAGGCGGAGTAACCGGCAAGGGCTTTTTGAAAGGAACACAAACCAGAGGTAAATACGTGCCTGAGCAACATACTGATTTTATATTTACATCACTCGGTGAAGCATTTGGGTTTATTGGTTGTATAGCATTTTTGTCTATTTATCTTTTCCTGTTATTTAGAATCGTAAAGATGGCAGAGCGACAGCGAAGTACTTTCAGCAGGGTATATGCATATAGTGTTGCCAGTATTATCTTTTTTCATATTGCCGTTAATGTTAGTATGACTATCGGCCTATTCCCGATTGTTGGCATTCCTTTGCCATTGATTAGTTATGGTGGATCTTCTCTATTAACTTTTACCATCCTGATTTTTATTCTATTACGTTTGGATGCTGACAGGCAAATGGTTTTACGATAAGCTAACATCCAGATAAAAGTTTTCTTCAGTTTATTTTTGTATCACTAAGCAGTTTTATTTACGGATACCCATTTAGTTAGTAACAGTATTATCTTTACCAGAATTGTAAATCAGCAATAATGACCGTTATCCCGCTTTCAGAAGGAGCATTTACCATCGATAAATCCAAAGTATTTGTTCCGTTCGATATTAACCGGGATGAACTTAACAGCAGACCTATTGGTAGCCTGCTGGTGGAAATACAACCTTTTGTACTCATTACAGAGAACGATGTAATCTTATTAGATACAGGCCTCGGACTAACCGATTCCAATGGTAAATTAAGTTTATACAATCATCTTGAAAAAGCGGGAATCAATCCCTCACAGGTTACAAAAGTGCTGATGAGTCATTTGCACCGCGATCATTCCGGAGGAATTAGTTTCGAAAACCCTGCCAGTAAAGAAAGGTTTATCAGTTTCCCTTATGCAACTTATTATGTTCAAAAAAGAGAGTTTAGTTTTGCCATGGATGGAACCAGCTCTTCATATACCATTGATTATTTCAGCCTCTTGTCAGAATTCAGCAGGGTAGAATGGTTGGATGAAGATGAGGGTCTAATTGACGGCTATATTCGCTATCAGCTAACAGGCGCTCATTCCAAATATCACCAGGTATTCTGGATAGAGGAAACAGGAAAAAAATATTTTTTTGGAGGGGATGTTGCACCGCAATTACAACAAATGAAAAGCCGCTTTATTGCTAAATATGATTATGATGGTAAAAAATGTATGGAACTGCGCAAACAATGGTGGTTAGAAGGCGAAGCAGAAAATTGGACCTTCCTTTTTTACCATGATATCAAGTCACCAGTTTATCCCACATAAAATAAGGGCTTATCGGTTTCGATAAGCCCTTATTTTATGTGGGATACTGTATACTATTTATTATTCTTTTTATCAGCATTTCTTTTTTCCACCTCAGCTTTCAAAAGATTATTAAAATCTCTGTCAATCGTAAAAACCTTTAGTACACGATCATCTGAACCCAGTATTTTTTTAAACTCATCTCTGTATTTTTTTCGTATAATCAGCACTTTTTCTTCTGTTGTAATAATATCATCTGGCGTTTCTGCCCTGACTTTTCTTACTTCATCATTGTAATCATAGAAAAGCGTCCAGAACGGAGCTTCTTCCTGCGTTAGCTTTAAATATTTGGTGATAAACTCTATTCGCAATCCCTGTATATTACCACCCCGTTGCTGGGCATGAGCGGTATTAGGAGATACAATAAATATCCCAACAATAACGAAGGTTATAGCAGCTAGTCTTTTCATATCAAATTTCCTTTGTGTCAATTGTTTCCAGACTATCTGATTCCTCAATAATGGTTTCTGGAACCAGGTTTTCATCCAGGTATTGCTTTAATTCTTCATCACTCAATAATTGAATCTTCTTATTAAAGTCATGAACTTTCCTTTCTCCCATTTCATTTTGAGGAACAAGTGCCGCTTCTTCTTGTGTATCCTGAATAGTATCTGATTCCTCTCCAACTGTTTGTTTAGATTCATTTTCCTCTTTCAGTGTATCAGTAACAGAACTTCCAAAATGATTCTCTTTTTCAGTTTTCAGGTAAGCCCTGGAATCTGTATACATAAATGCACCGGTTACCAATACCCCTGCCACCATTGCTGCAGCAACATATTGTATAAAACGCTTATAGTGCTGAAAAGTTACCACCCTTGCCGGTTGCTTTTCCGATAATGGGTTCCCTGAAACCGCCAGGTCCTTTTCAAAATATCCATCTGGAACAGAATACACATTCCTTTTGCCTATTGACAATAAAATAGGAGCTATTGCTTCTAATTCGTCGTCAGTTTCTGTAAGCATGGATTCTTTGGAAACCTTGTCCATGATTTGTCTGGCCAATCCTTCAAAATATCCGTCAGGAACGGAGAAAGCGGAATTGGACAGGGTTACCGGAACCAAAACTTCTGCTTTTATTTCTTCAGCAAG